>JANOBN010000031.1:0-4521 GCA_031411675.1 Bacteroidota bacterium
GAAATATCTTTATGCCCTTTGATACTCCGGAAGCCCTTGCTTTCTAATAATGACATTACCTCCTCCATTCGCTGCTGATGAATCTCAAAATACAGTTTACCGGACGCTTTCATAAAAACACGGGCAAAATCAGCTATGTGACGATAATATAAAAGGTCATCATTTTCATCAACAAATAAGGCCAGATGAGGTTCATATTTCTGAACATTTGATTCAATAGTGCTCTTCTCTCTAAGCGGGATATATGGAGGGTTACTTACAATGACATCGAATAACTCATAGGTATCAATAAAGTCAGTGTGAGCTGTATAATTTAAAATGTCAAGCTGATGGAAATTTACTGCTGTGCGCAAACTTTCAGCATTTTCCCGCGCAATTGTCAACGCATCTTCTGAAATATCAATACCGGTAATTGTTGCATTTGGAAACATCTTCTTTAAAGCCAATGCAATGCAGCCACTTCCAGTGCCTATATCCAGTATCCTGCCATTCCGCTTTAGTACCTGCTGATGAATCAGATAAACCAATTCTTCTGTTTCCGGACGAGGGATTAACACGGCCGGTGTCACTTTCAGTTTAAGATCGCAAAACCAGGCGCTTTGCATGACATACTGAACCGGTTCTTTCGCAAGTAATCGTTGCAGAATGGCTTTATAATTATCAAAGACGTTAGCCTGTATCTCAGAACCACCTGAAATGTCGATGGCATCGTTTTCATTTTCAAAAACAAAGCGGGTTATCGCCCGGGCTTCATCCTGAATGTAAACAGTACTTAGATTTTCAATAAAATGTTTCTGCAGTTCAACGGGTTTCATTGATTGGTTTGTTAATTTACAAATATGCTAAGATGTTTTCAAATTAAATGCATGTTTGTGTTGCCTGTAAACATATTTTTGCCGCCCCATGACTGATGAGCAATATATGCAACGCTGCCTTCAACTGGCCAACCATAGCCTGGGATACACAGCACCGAATCCATTGGTTGGTGCTGTTTTAGTGCATAAAGATGTAATAATCGGAGAAGGCTGGCACCGGGCTTACGGTAAAGCTCATGCTGAAATTAATGCATTAGAAGCCGTTAAGGATCAAACCCTGTTAAGTGAATGTACCTTATATGTTAATCTGGAACCTTGCTCCCATTATGGCAAAACCCCTCCTTGCGCAGATGAAATAATCAGACGTGGAATACCGAAAGTGGTGATTGGTATGTTGGATCCTTATGCTTTAGTAAATGGCAGCGGAATACATAAGCTTAAAAATGCCGGCATTGAGGTAGTAGTGAATGTACTGGAACAGGAATGTCGCACACTTAACAGGCGCTTTTTGACATATCATTCAATGAAACGACCCTACATTATTTTAAAATGGGCGCAAAGTGCAGATGGATTTATAGGTTGCATTGGAGAAAAAATTAACATCAGTAATTCTTTTTCTCAAAAGCTGGTGCACCGATGGAGATCGGAAGAAGCAGGAATTATGGCAGGCACTGAAACTATAATAAATGACAATCCACAGTTAAATGTGCGCCACTGGAAAGGAATTAACCCGGTAAGAATTACCATTGACAGGAATTTACGTTTGCCGGAGCATCTTCATTTTTTTGATGGCAGCCAGAAGAGTATGGTTTTTACCTATCTTTCTTCTGCTGACAAAAACAAGAACTGCGAATACCTTAGAATAACTCCCGGCGAAAATGAATTAGTAGCGATTATGCAGTTGTTGCATGAAAAAAATATTCAATCGGTTTTAGTGGAAGGAGGCGCTTTGTTGTTGCAGAGTTTTATTGATAAGAATTTATGGGATGAAGTCAGAGTCTTTACTTCTGATAAGAATTTGGATTCCGGCATCAAAGCTCCCGTTTTAAAATCAGGGCCTCATCGTCAGGAAATAATATTAAACGATCGTCTGGAATTTTATTACCATTCATGACCACTACTGCTTTAATTTATGTTTTTGCCGCTGCGTTAATGGCGTCGATGTTGTATGTCATTCTGCGCCTTTTTCCAAAGTATAAGGTGTATAACCTCCATGCACTTACCATCAATTATTTCGCAGCTGCAGGCACTTCTCTTTTTGTTAAAGGACTTCCCGCAGCAACAGTTTCTCAAATAACTGTTTTCCTGGTACCGGCATTGGTAATCGGACTGCTTTTTATTGGGGTATTTTATTGTGCAGCCATCAGCACACAAACTTGCGGGGTTGCAGTTACTACTATTGCAGGCAAAATGTCGATGGTAATTCCGATTACTGCCGCTGTTTTTCTTTTTAATGACAGTATGAATGCAATAAAAGTCAGCGGAATTATTCTGGCACTTCTGGCTGTTTATCTTACCAGCAATGTTTCAGATAAATCAGCTGTTAAGAATAAATACTGGTTTTTGCCTTTATTGGTTTTTGCGGGAAGCGGTTTAGTAGACACTTCCATTAAAATCATTCAGCATTATTACTTTACGGAAGCCACTAATCAACTTTACATTAGTATGTTATTTGCTTCGGCAGGTTGCATAGGTATCTTAATTAGTATTTTAAACTTTCAAAAAAATAAAATTCCATTCACCATACAAAGTTTTACCGGGGGATTGATTTTGGGTGTAGTCAATTATTTCTCCCTTGATTTCCTGGTAAAGTGTTTGGCAGTTAAAGGTGTGGAAAGTTCATTGATATTTTCATTGGTAAATCTTCTGGTTGTTTTGCTTTCTGCTTTTATTGCTTTAACGCTATTCAACGAACGTCCTGACCGCAAACGACTTGCAGGATTAAGTCTCGCTATAGTGGCCATAGTTATACTCTACATTTGAGCAATGTCAGTAGCCGGATATCAAACCATATCGAATCCTTCGGAAGGTATATTTAAAGAGAAGGGCAGTACGTTTGTGGGATTAGCTTATCCGGTTAATAATGAAGAGGAGGTAAAAAAGTTTCTGCAAGAGGCCAGGAAAGCACACCCCAAGTGCAATCATCATTGTTATGCATTCCGTCTTACTCCCGATGGCAGCCTGTACCGAAGCAGTGACGACAGAGAGCCATCCGGCAGTGCAGGCAAGCCGATCCTAAATCAGCTGATAAGCCATCAGATAACCGATACTCTAATCGTTGTGGCCCGTTATTTTGGGGGCAGTCTGCTAGGTGTACCGGGTCTTATAAATGCATACCGCAGTGCTGCAGAACAAGCCATAATCAATGCTAAAATTATATACCGTACAGTTAACATTACTGCCGGCATAAGCTTTCCCTACCTGCTATTGAATCCCGTGATGCAGCTCTTGAAAAACAGTTCCTTTAAACTAGTCAGTGAAGATTATGGCGAAACAGTGAATTTAGTTATAGATCTTCCCATGGAAGCCTACCATTTATTTTTGGAACATTTAAGAAGTCATGAGGCAGGATATCAGGTTCAGACAAAAATCATGAGTCCTACGATTAGTTGATGAATTAGAATTCTGCTTTCTTTGCACCCTTATTAAAAATATGATAAATCTTCTCCGTCAGCTTTGTAACATTCCATCCCCATCAGGTGATGAAAAAGCAATCAGTGATTTTGTGTTGCAGTATATTCAACAACAACAAACAACCTGGAAAACAAGGCCTGAACTTTTTCATGGAGATGAATTTCAACATTGTATTGTTTTAGTTTTCGGGAAACCGCGAACTGCAGTTTTTGCACATCTTGATAATATCGGTTACACGGTTCGTTATGGAACCGAGTTAGTAAAAATCGGAGGACCACGTTCTGTGAGCGGATATAAACTCAGGGGAACAGACAGTAAAGGAAATGTAGAGTGTGAATTAATAGTTGACGCGGAAGGTGCTTTATCTTACCAATGCCATAGAATGATTGACAGAGGTACCAACCTGAGCTTTAAGATGGATTTCAGAGAGGATGAAAATTTTATTCAGAGTTGTTATATTGATAATCGATTAGGTGTTGCAGTTGCTTTAAAGTTATGCGAAACGCTGGAAAATGGAATTGTAATTTTTTCCACATGGGAAGAACATGGTGGTGGCTCCGTTCCATTTCTTGCAAAATTTATTTACGAAAATTATCAGATTAAAAATTCATTGATCTCTGACATCACGTGGGTTACTGAAGGTGTTGCATCCGGAAAAGGAGTTGCTGTTTCCATGCGTGATTCCGGGCTACCCCGAAAAGAATATATATATAAAATCCGTGACATCCTTCAAAGGAATAATTTGCCTTTTCAGTTGGAAGTAGAAAGTTCGGGCGGTAGTGATGGCAATGAATTACAAAAACAACCATACCCGATTGACTGGTGTTTTGTAGGCGCGCCGGAAGACCATGTTCATACACCTGATGAAAAAGTTCACAAAGCGGATATTGATTCCATGCTCAAAGCATATCAATTACTCATGGCACATCTTTAGACGGATTATATATATAAAACGGTTTCATTTTTTCAAGCAAATCAGCAGGTGCCTGGCATGGTTTTCCGGTTCGGGATTTTACAAATACCAGGGTTGTACTTGCTTTATTTAGGAGGTCTCCCTGACTGTTCCGCGTTT
>JANOBN010000032.1:0-4852 GCA_031411675.1 Bacteroidota bacterium
GGTATTGGGTATATGGTATTGGGTATATGGTATTGGGTATTTTAGTTGTTTAGAGATTCTATCAGTTTATATATCATCTTTTGAATACTGGCTATTTTCTTTGACAGAATATTTAAAGCTTCTGAATCAATGTATTTTAACTTTTCTGATATTATCAACTGCGTTTCCAACTCACAACAAGAAGATCCGTATGCATACCCCAAAAAGACTTTAAATTGTCCTTCAGATTTTCTGCCTGCCCCCTCAGCAATATTGGAAGGAATTGATACGGCACTTCTTCGGATTTGCGTCGTCATTGCATATACTTCAGTCTTAGGGAAACTATCTGTAATCCGGTAAACTTCAGTAACAAGTTCAATTGCTAAATTCCAAACATCTAGTTTTTTATAGTCATGCATAGTCTCAATACCTTGTACCCGTTACCAGATACCATTTTAAAGTTCTGTCATTTTACCATAGGTTTCCGGGCGACGATCCCGGAAGAACTGCCAGACGTTACGCACTTCTTCAATCATTTCCAGATCAAATTCAGCAACTAACAATTCATCATTGTCTTCTGATGCCTGTGCAAATATTTGTCCACGTGGATCTACAAAATAAGATGTTCCATAGAATTTACCAACGTTCCATGGTTTCTCATGCCCAACACGATTAATACAGCCCATAAAATAACCATTAGCTGCAGCATGTGCCGGTTGTTCGAGCTTCCATAAATATTGTGAAAGGCCGGCAACGGTAGCTGATGGATTATATACAATCTCAGCACCATTTAATCCCAGAATTCTTGCTCCTTCCGGAAAATGTCTGTCGTAACATATATATACACCAATTTTTGCATACCTTGTTTGAAACACCGGATACCCGAGATTGCCGGGTTTGAAAAAAAACTTCTCCCAGAACCCTGAAGTATGAGGAATATGGTTCTTCCTGTATTTACCTAAGTAAGTACCATCAGCATCAATTACTGCAGCAGTATTATACAAAACACCTGCTTGTTCCTTTTCATATATTGGAACAATAATAACCATATTATATTTTTTAGCATATGTTGCCATCAGCTCCGTTGTGGGGCCGGGAACCGTTTCTGCACTATCATACCACATTTTATCTTGCCCCGGACAGAAATACGGTGTATTAAATATTTCCTGCAGGCATAAAATCTGTACTCCTTTTTTGCCGGCTTCTTCAATAAACGGAATATGCTTCTGCACCATTGCATTTACAATTTCCGGAATAGTTCCCTCGCCTTCTGTTTTAGGGAGAGACATTTGAATTAGTCCTGATTTGATTTTTCTAGGCATGTTAATTATATTGTTTTTGATTTTTGCCACTAAGGCACTAAGACACTGTGTTTCACAATTAATATAATCTTATCTATTTGAATTTTGTTTTTAAGTCACGAAGGTTTATTATTATATGATCATTCGTTTTATACCGAGTTTCATTTGTGGAACATTAAAATTTATTAAGTATCCCAATCGCTTGCCTGTTAATTTAAGGTGACTTAACAACTGAGCTTGCCAAACAGGATTCACATTTTCTAAGGCTTTAATTTCTACAATCACCAGATTATTCACCAATAAATCTAATCTTAGCCCTTCATTAAAAATAATGCCTTCGAAACTAATAGGAATATCAACTTGGCGCTTCACATCTAACTCTTGTTTCAATAATAAATGAGTCAGGCATGTTTCATACACCTTTACTAATAGACCAGGTCCAAGATTAGAATGATTTTTATAAGCAGCATCAATAATGCACTTTCCTATCCTTTCTTCTTCATCTGAAAGAACCGCATATTTAGAATTTTTCAAAACTTCCATCCCAAATTCAATTTTTTCAATTTGTGGTACTTAGAGCCTTTGTGTCTTAGTGGCAAACTCAAATAATCCCATTCACTTTTGATCGCTTAATAAATTTTCCATAGCCTTTACTTAATAAATTTTTACCGTTTGCTATTGCCGGCTTTCCTCGTAATACCACAGTTTCGCACTTACCGTTTAATTCCCATCCTTCATAAGCTGAGTAATCCACATTCATATGATGTGTTTTTGCAGAGATGGTGTGTTTTACATTTGGATCAAATATAATTAAATCAGCATCACTGCCAATGCCTATGGTTCCCTTACGTGGAAACATACCAAATATTTTTGCAGCATTGGTGGAAGTAAGTTCTACATATTTATTCAGGCTGATCTTTCCCTTGCCTACACCTTCACTGAATAATAATTCCATACGATGTTCAATGGCAGGATGGCCATTAGGTATTTTTGAAAAATCCTTCTCGCCCATTTTCTTCTGCTCCCACATAAAAGGACAATGATCTGTTGCAACAACCTGTACCGTTCCCTGATTAATACCTGCCCATAATGCTTCCTGATCTTTCTTCTCCCGCAAAGGAGGACTCATCACCCATTTGGCACCTTCAAAATCTTTTTCATATAACGATGCATCCAGCAATAAATACTGAATACATGTTTCCGCATAAACTTTCTGATTTCTTCTCGCTGCATCCCGTACATGGTTTAATGCTCCTTCACATGTCATATGTACTACATAAGCAGGCACACCGGTATAATTGGACATATCAGCAAAACGTCCCGTTGCTTCTGCTTCTGTTATTTCCGGTTGCGACAAATAATGATAGAGCGGCGATAGCTTTCCTTCTTCACGATGTTTGGCAATAAGAAAATCAATCATATCACCATTCGTTGCATGAACAGTAACAATGCCACCGCACTTCTTCACTTCATTCATCAAACCTACCATTTGTCTGTCGTCAATCATCAGTGCCCCTTTGTAAGCCATAAAAGTTTTAAAAGAAACAATGCCTTCCTGTTCAATTAATTCTTTTATTTCCTTTTTAGTATCCTCATTAAAATCAGTAACTGCCATGTGAAAAGAATAATCGCCATAACAATTTCCATTTGACCGTAATTGCCATTGCTCCAAAGCATGTCGTAATGATTTTCCCTGCGTTTGTAATATAAAATCTATTACCATAGTTGTACCGCCATGCAATGCAGCCAGCGTTCCTGTTTCGTAGTTATCACTGGAGTATGTTCCCATAAATGGCATATCCAGATGCACATGCGGATCAATCCCTCCGGGAAATACTAATTTACCCGACGCATCGATGATTTCATCTGCATGGTTATCAAGAGATGTACCGATAATTACTATGGTCTCATTTTCTATATATATATCTGCAACATAGTCTTCAGATGCAGTGATAATTCTTCCGTTTTTAATCAGTAGCGACATTTTATTATATATTAATTTATCAAAATTCAATATTGTGTTTGCTATTCTATGACAGTGTTTCTTTATTGTTTTTCATCAGCAATAAATATGTGAAGAAGGAAACACCAAACCCTACAAACCAGGCATAATTATAGAGATGATTAATCCAAACAGGAACACTTTCAATGTTGATTATATGAATGGTAGTGAGAAATCCCGGTACATTTGGAATAATTCCGGCCAATAAAGCAATGATTGCATTACTGTTAAAGCCTTTGTTAAAGGTATAAATGCCCGACTCCCTGTACAGATCATTAACAGCAAGTATTTGTCTTCGTATAAAATAATAATCAGCAATCATAATTCCGCCAACAGGTCCCAACAAACTGGAATAGGCAATAAGCCAGGTAAAAATATATCCGTTAGGGTCGGCAATTAACTTCCATGGAAATATTAATATGCCAATAACTCCTGTAATATAACCTCCTGTGCGGAAATTTATTTTTGATGGTGAAAGATTTGCAAAATCATTGGCAGGGCTGACAATATTTGCAGCAATATTGGTAGCCAGCGTAGATACAGCAACGCATATCATTGCAACACTTACCAGAATCTTATTTTCAAACTTTCCGGCAAGCACTAACGGATCCCAAATGGTAGTTCCATATATAATTGTAGTTGCAGATGTTACTACTACTCCGATAAATGAAAATAAAGTCATGGAAGAAGGTAATCCAATGGCTTGACCGGTGATTTGTGCCTTCTGACTTTTAGCGTATCGTGTAAAGTCAGGAATATTTAATGATAACGTTGCCCAAAAGCCAACCATTCCTGTAAGTCCGGGAAAAAAATAATTCCAGAATTCATTGCTGGTTGCAAATTTGGAAGGCTGTGCTAATATAGGACCGAGTCCATGACCTGCAGATATAGCCCAGTATAGTAAAGCCAATGCAGCAATGGGAAGAAAGAATGCTTTAAATACTAATAGTTTTTTAATGCTGTCAACTCCAAGATAAACCACATACATATTCAACAACCAGAAAAGAAAAAAAGTAATAGCAGGACCAGTCTGCAATCCGAAGGAGTCAGGAAAAATTTGCGGCAATGTTTCTAAAGCAGGAATCCATAATCGCAATAACTGATAAAGTGAAAATCCACCTATCCATGTTTGAATGCCAAACCATCCGCAGGCAACAATTGCTCTTAATATTGCAGGAATATTTGCTCCTTTAACACCGAAACTGGAACGTGCAAACACCGGAAACGGAATACCATATTTTGTTCCTGCATGTCCGTTTAAAATCATTGGCACAAGCACCACACAATTTCCAAGAAATATAGTAAGAATTGCCTGCCACCAATTCATGCCGCCTTCAATTAAAGAACTGGCAAGCATATAGGTGGGAATACATAAACTCATGCTGATCCATAAAGCAGCATAGTTCCAGGTTGTCCAGCTTCTTTTTTCCTGAGGAACAGGTGCCAGATCCTCACTATATAAAGATTTGTCGGTACTTAATTCAGACATTATAAAGCATAATCAAGTGGTATATTAAACTTATTGTTGCCTGTCTGCATCATTCATTTATCAGTGCATCGTGGAATTGGC
>JANOBN010000033.1:0-7018 GCA_031411675.1 Bacteroidota bacterium
GCAGGTTAGAATAGGTGCCATCTCCAAAATTCCATAACCAGTTATTGATATTACTGCCCGATCCGGTAAATTGAAAACTCTGACTTTTGTTACAGGTAACTGAGTCGCTGACACTCACGCCGGCTACCGGCAATGGCAATACTTCTATGTATTGATTTTTTGTAATGCTGGCACTACATCCGTTAACTTTGTCATAAACCACAAGTGTTACAGAAAAAAGGCCTGCCAAATTATATATATGATACGGAGAATTTAATGAGGTTGTTGTTCCATCACCAAAATCCCAAACACAGGAATCAAAAGAGGAAGAAGTATTGTTAAATTGAATGCCGCCCGATGAACGGCACATACTGTTAACATTAGAATTAAAGTCAGCTACCGGACCATCAAGTACTGTTATAGTAGTAGTTGAAGTACTGGTTCCGGAAGGGCTATTGCAAGTTAACGTAACTGTATAGGTACCTGAATTTGTATATATATTTACAGTGTTAGCCTGTGTGGAACCTGAACTGTTACCGAAATCCCAAGTTGAAGATGTGGCATTGGGTGTATTATTAAGGAACTGAACATTAAAAGGTTTACATCCGGAATAAGCACTGGCCGTAAAGGATGTTTGCCCGAAAGCCACGTCCGTCAACGCAATGAAAATCATTGAAATAATTATAAGGTAAGCTCCTATATGCCTGAAAATGGGCTTCATTTTATTATTCTTGATTCTTTGTTAGCCTCTTTCTTACGTAAACAACCAAATTTGGTTCCCTGATTATATTTCAGTCTGTTCAATTTGAAACCTTTAGTCTAAAAAACAGGACTTTAGCGGCATTTTTTAAACCGGTGAACACTTTACAAACTACACCCCGTTTCAAAAGGGCATATTAGTACCTTTGTGCCCTGTTACAGAAAAAGATTGATGATAGAGGAACAAGAATCAGTAGAAGTATTTGGCGCCAGGGAGCATAACCTACAAAATATTGATATAACCTTTCCAAGAAATAAGCTGGTTGTTATAACCGGACTTAGTGGCAGCGGAAAAAGTTCACTTGCTTTTGATACTATCTATGCTGAAGGTCAGCGGCGGTATATGGAAACATTTTCAGCATATGCAAGGCAATTTCTTGGTGGCATGGAACGTCCTGATGTAGATAAAATTACAGGTCTTAGTCCGGTAATTTCTATCGAACAGAAAACCACTAATACTAATCCCCGATCAACTGTTGGAACAGTTACAGAAATTTATGATTTTATGCGATTGCTTTTTGCACGTACTGCTGATGCTTACAGCTATCTGTCCGGCGAAAAAATGATTAAGTTAACAGATGAACAAATCGTTGATTTAATCATGGAACTGTTTGATGGCAAAAACATTTTGTTGCTTGCACCAGTGGTAAAAGGCCGCAAAGGTCATTATCGGGAATTGTTTGTTCAGATAGCGCAACAAGGTTACCTGAAAGTCAGGATTGATGGAGTAATGACAGAGTTAAAGAAGGGATTGCAAGCGGACAGATATAAAACACACGATATTGAAATTGTTGTTGATAAAATTGCTGTAACCGAAGATGCCCGACAGCGTATTGCAGAGAGCGTTAAAACCACTCTGAAAGCGGGAAAAGGAACGATGATGGTGTATGATGAAAAATCAAAAAAAGTTCGTCATTACAGCCAGCATTTAATGTGTCCTTCAACAGGCATTTCTTATGATGAGCCGGCACCCAATTCCTTTTCTTTTAATTCACCCTACGGGGCTTGCAGAAAATGTAATGGCTTAGGTACTATCCCTGAAATAGACATTAAACAGGTTATTCCTGATTTCAACGTAAACATTAAAGCCGGTGGTATTGCTCCACTAGGTGAATATCGTGACAGCTGGATTTTTCATCAGATACAAGCAATCGGAAAACGCTTCGGATTTAATTTAAACACACCAATTTCAGATATTCCTGAGGATGCTTTAAATATTATCCTTTATGGCTCCGATGATGTATTTGTTGTTGATAAGGAATATACTTCCGGATCCGTCAACTCTCAACAATTGAACTTCGAAGGCATTGTAACATTTATTGCTTCACAGGTGGAAGAAGAAAATGCAAGTGCAAGAATTAAAAAATGGGCACAGGGATTTATGACTTCCATTGTATGTTCTGAATGCCAGGGAACAAGACTAAAGAAAGAATCTCTTTTCTTTAAACTCGACAATAAAAATATTGCTGACCTGGCAAATATGGATATTATCGAGTTAGACGGATGGTTTGCAAAACTGGAAGCAAGACTTACAAAAAAGCAGATTACGATTGCAAAAGAAATCATCAAAGAAATAAAAAAGCGAATTCGTTTTTTACTGGATGTAGGACTGGATTATTTAACTCTTAACAGAAGCTCAAAATCATTGAGCGGAGGAGAATCACAACGTATCAGGCTTGCTACTCAAATCGGATCGCAACTGGTTGGTGTGATGTACATACTGGATGAACCAAGTATTGGATTACATCAACGGGATAATGCAAGGTTAATTAATTCACTGAAGGAACTTCGTGATGTTGGAAATACTGTTATTGTTGTAGAACATGACAGAGAAACCATACTTGCCGCTGATTATGTTATTGATATTGGTCCCGGCGCAGGAATTCATGGTGGCAAAATAGTGGCAAGCGGAAGCCCTGAATATATAATGAGTCAGGACACTTTAACTGCAAAATATCTGAACGGGCAGATACAGATTAAACCAAACAAGCTTCGATCCGGCAATGGTAAATCACTGGTATTAACAGGCGCCACCGGAAACAATCTTAAAAATGTAAATGTTTCTCTACCCCTTGGCAAATTAATTTGCGTAACGGGTGTCTCCGGCAGCGGGAAATCGACATTGATTAATGAAACACTTTATCCGATAATGAGTCAGCATTTTTATCGCTCATTGGTAAAGCCTTTACCTTATAAAAGCATAAAAGGATTACAACATCTCGATAAAGTTATTGAAATAGATCAGTCACCAATAGGGCGTACTCCCCGCTCTAACCCGGCAACATATATTGGGGTATTTAGTGATATCCGCAATCTGTTCTCTAATCTTACCGAATCAAAAATACGTGGATATCCTCCGGGATGGTTTTCTTTTAATGTAAAGGGTGGCCGTTGCGAAACATGCCAGGGTGCAGGAATGCGGACCATAGCGATGAATTTTCTTCCCGATGTATATGTGCTATGTGAAACATGCAATGGACATCGTTATAACAGAGAGATACTGGAGGTACGTTACAGAGGAAAATCAATAAGCGATGTACTTAATATGAGTGTTGAACATGCTGTTGACTTCTTTGAAAATATGCCTTCTATTCGTCATAAAATAAAAACATTACATGAAGTCGGGCTGGGTTATATAACATTGGGTCAGCAGAGCACCACATTATCAGGTGGAGAAGCACAACGTGTTAAGCTGGCGGCTGAACTATCAAAAAAAGATACAGGAAATACCTTTTATATATTAGATGAGCCTACAACAGGCTTACATTTTGAAGATGTAAATATTCTTCTTAATGTGTTGCATAAGCTTTCAGACAAAGGAAATACCGTATTGGTTATTGAACATAATATGGACGTTATTAAAGTTGCTGATCATATTATCGACCTTGGGCCTGAAGGTGGCATGAGAGGCGGTCGGATTCTGTTTGAAGGAACTCCGACAGACCTAACTAATTATCCTGAATCAGTAACAGCAGAATACCTTAAAAAAGAACTGGACTTTTTCTCAGTATAACTTTATATCACAGATTACGTATTAATTTTTTTGTACCAAATTCATATTTATGACATCAGAAGAAGCAAAAATCCGCAAAGCATTCATTGATAAAGACTGGCAGGAAGTTAAAGCCGATAATACCTGGCAAATTTTTAAAATAATGGCAGAATTTGTAGAAGGCTTTGAAAAAATGAGTCGGATCGGACCTTGTGTTTCCATTTTTGGTTCGGCAAGAACAAAGCCGGAAACACCCTATTATAAACTCGCTGAAGACATTGCTTTCAAACTGACCAGTGAAGGCTATGGAATCATTACAGGCGGTGGCCCCGGAATCATGGAAGCCGCAAATAAAGGTGCTCAGAAAGCAAATGGTAAATCAGTTGGATTAAATATTAAACTTCCGTTTGAGCAATCGGCAAACCCTTATATCGATTATGACAAGCTGATTGTATTTGATTACTTCTTTGTAAGGAAACTTATGTTCATTAAATATTCTCAGGGATTTATTGTACTTCCCGGAGGGTTTGGCACATTGGATGAGCTGTTTGAATCATTGACTTTAATCCAGACAAAGAAGATAGGCAAGTTTCCGATTGTACTTGTTGGAAAAGACTATTGGAGCGGACTTTATGAATGGATAAAAACAAGGATGGTGGAAGAAATGAACATTAATGAAGAAGATTTAAAACTATTTACGCTGGTTAACAGTGCTGATGAAGCTGTAGTTGTTATCGATACATTTTATTCCAAATATCTCCTTAAACCAAACTTTTAACAGTATCTTATTATCAGGAAAATGTACTGCTTCAATGTAGTGCATTTTCCTGCGAAAATGTAAGGTTTTTTGAATTTTTACCCTGTTTTTTTATATCAGGAAATAAATAGTTCCCTTTAAAAGGCCGATTCGTAACTTTTCCACTTTGCCGGAGTAAAACATAAAAAAGATTTGTCTTTAACAAGAGAATTCAATATTTGAGGCAAGAGGGATATCCGTCATACACCTGAAATAAAACATCATTATTAAATCAATTGGCGAATTAAATAGGAATGCAGTATCAAAGCGAAAAAAAGGTTAATAAATAATTTTAATACTACGATTTGGTCCACTAAAAAAACGACGTTGTGGATATCCGGGCGAAGTCAATGAAATCGAAACAATAAAATAACTTTTTGAAACCTGAGTGTAAGAAAGCGTAATAAAACAAACAATAATTCTAAAAAGAGAACTGCAACTTACGCCTGATTGGTTTTAATGATTGAACAACTAATTAAAACCTTTGAATTGAACAGTACAAGATTAACAAATAATGCTATAAAATGCTATAGCAAGTAATAGTAAAAGGATCATTCTTTTTAATACCACCAGAAAATGAATCAAAAAGCAATTAATATTCTTCTCGTTGAAGATGAACATGTCGATGTAATGAACGTTCAACGTGCATTTAAGAAAAACAACATTGACTACAATCTGCATGTGGCCTATAATGGTCAGGAAGCATTAAATATGCTTAGAGGTTCAAATGGCAAGGCCAGGCTTTCTTCGGGGCCGCTTATTATTCTTACGGATATCAATATGCCTAAAATGAATGGTATAGAATTTATCAATGAGCTTAGAAAGGATCCTGAGTTTGATACAACTCCGGTATTTGTGATGACAACGTCGAATAATATAAACGATAAATCAGAAGCGTTTAAAATGAATGTGGCAGGATATATACTTAAGCCACTTTCATTTGAAAAATTTGCCAACAATATTAATATCCTTAACAGTTTCTGGCGACTATGCGAATTCCCATTGATTACAACTATTTAACCATTTATAAATATGAATAACGCAAATAATATACTGCACAAGTTAAAGGTTTTATTGGTTGAGGATGATGCCGGTGACCGTATGATGATTTGCAAAGCCATTCAAGATTGCGGTTATGATACGGAAATAAAGTTTGCCGAAAATGTGGAAGATGCATTAACTATGACTTCCATTTATTCCTTTGATTGTATACTGCTTGACTATTACTTTTTTAATAATGCTAATGGATTTGAATTTATAAAAGCATTCATTGGTCGCGGTGGTGACACACCGATTATAATGATCACTTCATTTAATGAGCCTGCCCTGGTAGTAGAATCCATGAAACTTGGTGTTGCAGATTATATAGCTAAGAAAGATATTACACCGGAGATAATTGCCAAAAGCTTTCTTTACATCATGCGGTTAAGGGAGGCGGAAGCCAATCGGATACTTGCAGAGAAATCACTCTTTGAAAGCGAATTGCGCTTAAAAACAATTGTAGAAAGGTCGCCGGTTATTGTCTTTACTATTGATAACAACGGGTATTTTAAATTATTCAAAGGGAAAGGTGCTAGTGCATTAAGTATTGGAAGTGAGAATATTATTGGTCATAACATAAAAGACATCTGGCAGCATCTTCCGATAAAATTGAGTGACTATGAATCTGCAATTAGAGAAGGCAATTTTCAAAGTCAGGTTGAAGTAAATAATCATCATTTTGATATCAATTTTATTTCTGTTAAAAACCATAATCAGAAAAACGGGAGTATAATGGGAGTTGCCATTGACATCACTGATTTTAAAAGGAATGAGGAACAACTTCTTAATACCATTGAATTAACAGAGGCTGAAGCACAAATCAAAGAACAATTTCTTGCAAATATGAGCCATGAAATCAGAACACCGATACATGGAATTATTAGTCTGATAAATTTTCTGTTAAACACCAGGGTTGATAAAGATCAACAGAAATACCTTGAATTGACGGCTAAATCGGCGGACAATCTTTTAAGTATTGTGAATGATATTCTCGACTTATCAAAGATTGAAGCCGGGAAAATGAATATAGAAGAAATACCATTCAATCTTCGTGAAATAATTGGTTCATGCGTTGATATTTTATCTGCCAAAGCAAATGAAAAAAACCTGGTTGTTGCAGTTAAAATTGAAGATTCCATTCCTCCGACATTAATTGGAGATCCTGTGCGATTAATTCAGGTACTGAACAATTTGGTTGGGAATGCCATTAAATTTACTGAACAGGGAGAGGTAACGGTTACCTGTACTGCTATCGAATCGAACTCAGAGAACTGCATGTTAGAGTTTAAAGTAAAGGATACCGGAATAGGCATCTCTGCGACAAAATTACCTCATGTGTTTGAAAGCTTCACACAAGCCGGCTCAGATACTTCCCGTAAATATGGCGGCACAGGTCTTGGTCTGACAATAGCACGTAAACTTATTGAACAACAAAGCGGCAATATTGTGGT
>JANOBN010000034.1:0-2615 GCA_031411675.1 Bacteroidota bacterium
AAAAAAAAGGCCCAGATTAAATATTACACCAATACTAATGACCGGTATTAGTAAATTATTTGACGTGATGTGATGAATAAATGCCTTAATACCCATCAAATTAAAAAACAATAAATAATATATATAACTTCCAATAAGCGGTGCAATTAATCCGGGTATAAATCCAAACAGAAATTTATCTTTCATCAAAATATGGAAGTTTTATTTATATGTAAATAGATTCCGGTAATGCAGAGCAAAACCAGCAATAATCCTTTACCTGTTGCGGGTTTTTTCCAGTTTATCATTACAAACCTGAATAAAATGACATTTACTGCAAGTATTAATGATTGTAACCTGGGAGTTTTTAAAACATGACCCCCTGCTGTAAAATAATTAATTAATTTATCAAAATTATAAAATAACAGATATTCCAATGAAATGGAAAACAGACCTAAAATTATTCCGGTAATAACAGAATCACGAAATATTCGTTCACGCATTCCAATCAATTTTAGTTAAATGCGGAATGGCATGATGAGCGGTAAAATCAAATTGAACAGGAACAATGGAAATATAACCATTTGCAAGTGCCCATTCATCTGTATCATCACTTTTATCAAGATTCTGAAATTTACCGGTTAACCAATAATATTTCCTTTTATTAGGATCTGATCTTTCATCAAATTCTTCATCCCATTTAGCATGTGCTTGTCGGCATATTTTTATGCCCTTTATTTTTTTCAAGGTTAATGCCGGAATATTTACATTTAATAAAGTCTGCTCTGTAAGGCCATTTTCCAGAACATTTTTCGCAATTAGTTTTGCAAAATGACTTGATGCTTTAAAATCAGCTTTTAAACTATAATCTGATAATGAAAATCCGATTGATGGAATGCCCTCAAAAGCACCTTCCATTGCAGCCGACATGGTTCCACTATAAATAATGTTTATTGAAGAATTGGACCCATGATTAATTCCGGAAACACAAAGATCAGGTTTGCGGTGCAAAACTTTATTTACAGCAAGCTTCACACAATCTACCGGCGTGCCTGAACTTTGCCATGACTTAATTCCCTCAAAAACATTTACCTGATCCAGTCGCAGTGGTTTATTAATAGTTATTGCATGTCCCATTCCCGATTGCGGGCTGTCAGGAGCAACCACAACCACCTCCCCTATTTCACTCATTGCTTCTGCCAGCGCTTTTAAGCCGGGAGCGGTAATGCCATCATCATTAGTAACAAGAATTACGGGTCTTCCGGCTTTTTTAGTTTTTGCAACAGAATTAGGTTTGAGGTTTCTTTTCTTCACGGTTTACGAATCAAAATTATTCAACAAAATTAATGCATTATCCTAACATAGGTATTTTCAGGTTTAAACAATAAAATAAGGCGCTCCAAACGGAGCGCCTCTGTAAAACAACCAACCACTACTAAACTAACTTTCTTTTATGCGATATTAATTTCGCGTGTTTTAGATTTTTCTTCCTGAAGAAACGGAATAGTAAGCTTTAAAACGCCATTCTCATAAGTTGCATTAATCTCATCTGAATTCACATTTTGAGGCAAAGTGAATCTCCTTTTGAAACTACTGAATTTAAATTCTCTGTGAGAGTAATTTTCTTCTTTTTGTTCAGTTTCGGTTTTTAACTCAGCGCTTATCGTAATCTGGTCTCCTTCAATATTTACTTTGAAGTCTTCCTTATGCAGACCCGGAGCCGCTACATGAAGTTCATATTTATCTTTTAAAGCGACGATGTTAACTGCCGGTGTAACCCAGTTACGGAAACCGGCATGAATAGAGTTGTCAAACAAATCGAAGATGTTGTTTAAGGCAGGGAAAGCCTGGCTTACCGGAGCCTGTTTGAATTTTAGAAGTGTCATATATTTTCTGTCTTTTAAGTTTCCATGCTGTTTTCAAATGGTGTTCCAAGTGTAGTCAGATGCATTTTTACACCAATAAATAGCCAAAATGGCACATAGAAGAATAATATACTGACATTTCTGCTTGTTTATGGAGAATTTCATATAAAAGTTTTCAAAGATTCATTACAATTAACTTTTAAAAGGCAACCGGTCAAACCATGCTCATCAGCTCATGGTTGATAATGGTATGTTTATTCATTTACCAACACCATAAATAATCTTTTGACGTTATTTTATTTAATAGTATTTTTGAATAAATATGAGTAGGAATAAAACCGGTAACGAAAGAGAAGTTGACATAGACAGTCGTCATCTTGAGCGTGTACATCCTTATAAAACGTTTTTGTTTTTTTCGCTGGTCGGAAGCAGCATACTTTTTCTTTCTCTTGTTTTTTTATATATAATATGGATGACACAAAATCCTCCTGTAAATCATTTTCGTTTACCTAAGTCTTTTGTAATAAGTACGATCTGTTTATTAATCAGCAGTTATGCTGTTACAAGAGCACAAGAAGCATTTCATAACGATGACAACAAGAAACTGCTTGTGTCATTTACCATTACCTTAGGGCTTACCTTGCTTTTTTGTGCAATGCAGATAATTGGATGGACAGAACTCTATGATAGAGGTTTATTTATTAATGGCCCTGCAGGGGTTACATTTTTATATATAATATCCGGATTACACTTCCTCCATCTTTGTGTTGG
>JANOBN010000035.1:0-2204 GCA_031411675.1 Bacteroidota bacterium
CTCAGCCAGTTTCCTAAATGTAAATGCCTCAAAACCAAACTTGTATATCAATTGGATGCCGTGCTTAATAATCTTCTTTCCCAGCTCAGATCGCTCCGGGTCCCGAAGAAAAAGCGCCTCATTCATTTGCATACGAAATTCAATTTTCATTAGCCAACCTATTTGAAAGTAGTTTTATTAGAGCCGCAAAGTTAAAAAAATATACTTACAATCAAATTTAATAGTGTTACTATCATTACATTTTAACATTTTTTAACATTAATGACCACCCTGACCCATCATTTTTTCAATAAAAAACAAGTATGGAGAAAATTCAACAGGAAGCTGTAATCGATAAAACCGGAATTAAAATTTTAATTTCCGATTTTGCTATTAAACTCCTTGATCTGCATTTAAAGTATAATGTCCTTTAAAAAAACAGCCCCATAAGAATTTCTAATAATGCTTTACAATCATAAAATACAAAGGCATTCCAATGGTGATATTAATTGGGAAAGTAACCGCTAAAGCCATTGGGAGAAACAATCCCGGGTTCGCTTTAGGAACTGTAATCTTCATTGCTGCCGGAACCGCAATATATGATGCACTTGCAGCTAATACAGCAAAAATAAATCGGCTGGTTATATCACTTGTCACTAATGAACTTAATAATGCAAAAACACAACCGTTAAATAAAGGAATTAATATGGCAAAAAAGAATGGGAATAGTCCAAATGAAAAGAATGCTTTCAATTTTCTTGCACTGATAATACCCATATCTAAAAGGAAAATCGCCAGAAAACCTTTAAACAGGTCGTTTGTAAACGGCTTGATTCCCTCTGCTTGCTTTGTATTAGCCATATAACCGATTACCAAGCTTCCAAGAATCAATAAAACACTTCCATTTGTCAATGAATGCTTAATTACAGATCTTTTACTTATTGCTTCCGTTTTCTCTTTATTAAAAACAGAGATTAATATCAATCCAATAATTATTGCCGGTGATTCCATCAATGCCATAATTGCTACCATATGGCCGTGCAATGTAAGCTGTTGGGATTCCAGATAAGAAACAGCGGTAACAAATGTTACTGCACTTACCGAACCATAAGCGGCTGCTATAGCGCCGGAGTCAAATACATTTAACCGTTTTCTCAAAATAAAAAAAGTGTAAAAAGGAATAATTGCTGAAATGCTAATTCCAAATAAAATTGACCATCCTATTTCCGTAGTAAACGCTTCATGCGATAACTCTTGCCCCCCTTTAAACCCAATAGCAAATAATAAATAAAGTGAAATAAATTTTGATGAGTTGGCTGGAATCTCTAAGTCACTTTTGAGATAAACAGCTATGATACCCAAAACAAAAAACAACAATGCCGGGTTAGTCAGATTTTCAATAAGTAAATTAAAATTCATATATTATTCTGTTTTAGAATTATTCAGCTAATATTCTATATATATATTCTTAATTTATGGCAAAACGATGTTATAATTAAAATCTCAATTAATAATTAATTTCAGTAAATTAACTGATTACTTTTTATTGTCAGTCTGTTATAATAGGTTATAAAAGGCGGCAGTAACTGTGGTCGCAGGATCTTTTACACCTCATTTTTTTATAGCCCTTTGTAAGCGGTCATTAATTGTTCTCCCCAGGCCCTGGTCAGGAAACTTCTCCGCAATTATTAAATCAAGATTACTTTTATCAAGTAAATGTAATGCTGCATATAGTCTGGATGCAGCTTGCACTTCATTTCCGGAAACCGACAATACTTCCTGATGTATAATATTATTACCGGTAATGAACTTACTAAACATCAATAATCCGATTCTCCTATTCGGAAAAGATCTGATTAATTTATTAACATCATCAGTAAGATAGGTATCGGTAAGCGGCGCATAATGGCGCGAAAGCATACCAGGGGCACTCGGCTTGCTGTCATCTATCGTTGCAATTATCAACTTTTCTGTGATTAACTCAATTTCTTCAGCAGCAATAGAACCATGCCTGTAAAGTATGGGCTGATTATCTTCAAAACCAATAATGGTTGATTCAATACCTTTTTCACATTCACCGCCATCCAGAATACAATCTAAATCATTTTCAAAATAACTTTTTACATGCTCAGCGGTTGTTGGACTTATAGACCCAAAAGGATTGGCGCTTGGAGCAGCTAATGGAAAGTCAAGTTGATCCAGAAGTTCCAGAGTCAAGTGATGAT
>JANOBN010000036.1:0-10347 GCA_031411675.1 Bacteroidota bacterium
TAAAAATCTTTAAATATAAATTGATACTTTACCTATTATGGAAATAAAATCCGCTGAATTTTTAATGAGTAACACTGCAGTGGAGAAACTACCGGCGGAAATTTTGCCCGAGTTTGCATTTTTAGGACGTAGTAACGTTGGCAAGTCATCGTTGTTGAATATGCTTGCTAAAACAAAAGGCCTTGCCAAGACTTCCTCTACACCCGGCAAAACACAAACGATCAATCATTTTCTGATTAATAAAAACTGGTACCTTGTCGATCTTCCCGGTTATGGGTTTGCAAAAGTAAGTAAGGAAAAACGCGACTCATGGGAACAGATGATTATGCAATATCTCACTAAACGAAAAAATCTGATGGCCATTTTTATTCTGGTTGACATCAGAGTCCCGCCACAAAAAAGTGATTTGGAAATGATTAATAAGCTGGGCAGCAAACATCTTTCTGTATCCGTTATTTTTACAAAAACTGATAAACTAACAAAAACCAAAGTCAACAATCAGTTAAAAACATTTAACGATGCTTTGCTGGAATACTGGGAAGAACTTCCTGCAGAATTCATCACTTCCGCAGAAACCGGCAATGGCAGAACAGAACTATTGGATTATATTGAGAAGGCAATTCCGTCGTTTGAGAAGCCGTAAATTCTCTATTCCGGCAAAACAAGAAAATCAAAAATAAAAGAAAGCCTTAATAGTAAAATGTGGTAAAAAACAATTTACCTTCACATTATTAGTGGTATTAAAGAAGCATATTGGAAAGCGTTACAAACGCAAAATAAGGGCATCCTCATTGTAAACGAGGACGAGTTTTGGGGAGTATTTTGGGAATGATTAGAAGCTTAATGGAAAGCGTTACAAACGCAAAATAAGGGCATCCTCGTTGCAAACGAGGACGAGTTCGGGGGTTGCAAACGAGGACGAGTTCGGGATAATAATCAGCGAAATCAATAAATCAAACGAATCAGCGATCCTTTTTAATTTTTACTCATTTCAACACCTTCGTCTTCTGCCCGAATGTTTTTGCAAAGTCACGTATCTCACCGGATAAATTTTTGTCATTGGTAGCTCTTTCATAAGTATCTGCCATGCTTGCCAGTGTTTCATAAAAAAACACCTGCATCTCCTCCACCATCATTTCAGTCGTCCATAAATCTATACGCATGGTTGTCTGGTCCTTTTGATCAAATAATGCCAACATAATTGCTTTGCTATTTCTTACTCCTTCTGAACCTGAATCATCAGCCGACCACTGAATAGCAACAGGATGTTTATTCTCATTTAATGAAATGGAAATTTTAATGTCCGATTTTTTTATTTGCTCTGTCATAACTTTTTAAAATACTTTCTATTTATATATATTATTTTTCCGGCTTGTATCCTGATTCAATCAGTATTTTTCCGCCGTCCTTTATTTCCATCAATTGTTTCAGACTTACATTGGAATTCTTTTTCATGTAGGCTGTTACTATTTTAAGTCCGATAAAAGTACCCAGTCGTGCTGGTGCTTCTTTCGGAAAACCGGTGGTGGATGCTCCATCATTGATAAACTTGATAAACTCTCCTGTGTTTTTATTATACAATAATTTTTGTGCAATGAAAAATTTCCAGATGTTTGCTTCATTATCCTCACACCACTGCAACTGACTTTTACTATATCCATACTTAATGGTATCTTCCACATCAGGCAATAACTGATCAACAGCATATAATATTTTTCCTTCCTGAACGATGTTATTCAACAAATCATTAAAGTTGTCATCCAATGGATAATCACTCTGCAGCCATGCAGCCATCGCATCACTTACTATATATTCTTTACGGAGTTTTCGAATCTTGAATAATGGAAATCCTGCACTTGGATAATAACGGTAATCAGCACCCAGATACATGTCTAATCCTATACCCAACACACTATCAGAAGCTACGGTGTTGTAATTGAAAGGAGCAATAAATGTTTTAACTGCCGGAATTAACTTGCCCGGAAACAATTCCTGATATCTGCTAAACCCTTCTTCCATTCCCTTCTGAATATCACGGGTATCCTTAAATAACGAATCTACATCCCGGAACACTTCTTTAATATATTTATCGCCGATGTAAGGCCCCACTTCTAAAGCTAACACAGAATCGTTCTCGCCTTTAAAACCAATTACCTGCTTTAACATTAAATCAGTAAATGAACCCTGCTTTTTTCTTAAGGAGGTAATAAATGCCCCATTCATCTGATCTCCTTTAAAAAGGGCCTGTTCAAATCTGCTGAAATCCAGTTTTAACGTCCTTACTTTTTCATTTTTTTTTGAGGAGGGACTTTTGCATGAGACAATTGTTATAAAAAGGATGCTGACTGCTGCCAGAGCGTGGCGGTTTTTAGTTAACATTGCATACTGAAACTTAAATGATATGAAACTTAAAAAACTATTTCTCATTGCTTTTACGCTGTTATTGGTCACGAATCTAAGTGCTCAGGACTGGCGTTTTGGTCTGAAAGCCTCCCCGACAATTGCCTGGTTAAAACCCGACACTAAGGGTCTTGAACCGGACGGCTCAAAATTAACTTTTTCATGGGGATTCATGGCAGAATATTTTTTTGCGGAGAACTATGCCATTTCTACTGGCGTGGATGTAGGATCATACGGCGGTAAACTTACAACACCCAATACGGCTTTAATTGTAAATCAAAATTTGCGCTTAAAATATATTGATGTGCCTATTGCCGTTAAGATGCGTACAAAAGAAATTGGTTACATGCGTTATTTCGGGCAATTTGGGTTTACTCCGGGATTTGTAATTGCTGCAAAAGCTGACCAGGAAATTTCACAGCCGGGTGTTGCAAAGATTACCAAGAATGATGAAGATATAAAAAGTGATATTATTCCAATTAATGTAAGTTTATTAATTGCTCTGGGTGCAGAATACTCATTAAGTGGTAATACAGCGCTGGTTATGTCAGTTTCTTTTCATAACGGCTTTATTGATATTGCTGATTTTGATATTCTTGACCCTGCCAATAACGTATCTACAAAAAGTGCAAAAATGACTTCACAAGCCATCCGTTTAAATGTGGGTGTTTTATTCTAAAAAATCTTAAATCAACTCATTTCATAAAAAATCCCGACAATTAAGCTGTCGGGATTTTTTATAAGGTTAATTTTGCAAAATGAAAATCGCTCTTGCACAGTTAAACTATCATATTGGTAATTTTGATTCTAATAGTGCAAAAATAATAGATGCTATTCAAAAGGCTTCTGTCCAAGGTTGCGACCTTATTGTTTTTGCCGAGTTATCTGTTTGCGGTTATCCCCCACTCGATTTTTTGGATTACAAAGATTTTATCAGCAGATGTATTGAAGCCGTAAATAAAATCGCCGCTGTTTGCACAAATATCACTGCCATTGTTGGTGCTCCTTCCCATAATCCGGAGTTGAACGGCAAGAATATTTTTAACGCCGCCTATATTCTTGCTGACGGTAAAATCTGTCATATTGTATCAAAGTCATTGCTTCCTACTTATGATGTTTTTGATGAATACCGATGGTTTGAGTCGGGAAAATTAAATTCCTGCGTAAATGTTAAAGGATGCAAGATTGCTCTTACCGTTTGCGAAGACCTTTGGAATATGGATGATGATCCGTTATATACCTCCTGGCCGATGGATGTTTTGGTGAGAGAACAACCGAAGATAATGATCAACATCGCCGCTTCCCCATTCAACTATTTACATGCAGGCGACCGAAAAAAAATTCTCGAAAAAAATATCAGGCAATATAAATTACCACTTATTTATGTAAATCAGGTAGGTGCTCATACCGACATCCTTTTTGACGGGGGGTCATTGGTTTATTCTTCAAATGCTGAGCTACTTGCTGAGGGTAAATATTTTGAGGAAGATTTTATTGTTTGCGATTTTAATACTAACAATGCCCTGAAAATTCAGGATACTCATGTAGCATCTTCATTTAATCGTTATTCCCGGATACATGATGCCTTAGTAATGGGGATAAAGGATTATTTCGGGAAAATGGGATTTAAAAAAGCCATCCTTGGATTATCCGGTGGCATTGACTCCGCCCTGGTTACTGTGCTTGCCGCCAGAGCTTTAGGTGCTGAAAATGTGCATGCTGTTATGATGCCCTCTCCCTATTCTTCCGGTCATTCCATCACTGATTCTGAACTTTTAGTAAAAAACCTCGGGGTGACCAGTGAAATACTGTCGATTAAAGAAGTTTTCCATTCCTTCCTCTCCACTTTGGAAAACGATTTCAAGGGACAGCCTTTTAACCTAACAGAGGAAAATCTTCAAGCCCGGATCAGAGGTGTTTTACTAATGGCCCTAAGCAATAAGTTTGGCTATATCCTATTAAACACTTCCAATAAAAGTGAGCTGGCAGTTGGTTATGGGACACTTTATGGAGATATGTGTGGCGGACTTTCCGTTATTGGCGACCTTTATAAAACGGATGTTATTGCCCTTTGCAACTTTATTAACAATTCCGGAGAAATTATTCCTGCCAATATTATTACCAAACCCCCATCAGCAGAATTGAGGCCTGATCAAAAAGACAGCGACTCTCTGCCCCTTTATGATATTCTTGATGTAATTCTTTTTCAATACATTGAGAAGGCAATGGGCCCGGATGATATAGTTAAAAGTGGCTACCCCGAAGAGTTGGTAATGCGTATTTTAAGGATGGTAAATAACAGCGAATACAAACGCTATCAGGCTCCACCTATCCTTCGCATATCCCCAAAAGCATTTGGCAGGGGCAGAAGAATGCCTTTAGTTGCAAAATATCTTGGATAAAATTTGCTTAGATAAGTGCTTACACTATATTTGCGGCAAAGAGATTTAAACTTACAACAATGAAAAAAACTATTTTACCTATTATGGCAGTTTGCGTATTAGCGCTTACTTCTTGTCAGCAGAGACTTATTGACTTTACTGTCATCAGCTCTAAAAACGTAACACTACGTTTGCCTGATAATGCAAAAGGCCCACGTGTTGAAGGAAAAGACATGAAAATGTGTACTGCTCCTCAACTTAAATCAGCTGTTGACAAAGCAATTGAAAAAGCAGGTCCTGGTTATGATGCATTGATCGACGGAGTTGTTTATCAACGTAGCGAAATTTTGAAGCAAGGATGGGTTGTTCAGGGAACACCAATCAAAACTTCTAAACTTAAGGCATCTGAATAATTTCAGACTTTGTGTTAAAATAAAAAGGGCTGCTAATAGCAGCCCTTTTTATTTGCATTAATTTCTTTATCAATTTATTACAATTCCATTATTGACTTTGCACATCCGGAAAATGTAATTCCTCCATCACCCTGATAGGACCATAGTTTTTTGCCAGTCTTATCCAACTTCACAACACCCCGCACCCATCTCTGTTTCCCTTCAAGGCCCTTTTCCCATTTTACAATGATAGAAACATTGATTTCCTTCGTTATTTCATCTCTGTAAACCTGATCCCAATAGATTTCAGTGGTATAATTGTCTACTCTACCTGCACATTTCTCTAGTATTCTTGCACCTGCATTTTTAGCAACGCCTTCCAGATAATCATGTGTTGCTTCATCTTCAATATTGAACTTTCCGGTAAATATACTTGGGCCTTCTTCAGCAGCCGGAGCCTTTTCCGCTGCCGGAGCTGCTTCTGCATTAAACACATCTTCTGTTCCGTTTTTGTATTTTATTTTGGTGATTTCCGCCGTTTCAACTGAATAAGACGGCCCTTCCAGATTATCAAACTTTTTATATTTGATAACCTTATCTCCAATATCTACAACCTTTGCTTTCACCTCGCGGCCATCCTTCAAAACAATGATATCCTGACTGAAAATATATCCGGGTATCATTAATAAAATCACTAAACAATACGTTTTCTTAAGCATTTTCTTCATCTATCTTTATATTTAAAATTGAGCAAGCAAATTTAAAAAAGAGGCATTAACTAACAAATTAATTTGCCGGTATAAGGGCTTTTAACTCCCATAAAGCAATGGTATTATCCTCCAATCCAACGGCAATATAACGGTTATCAGGAGACACTGCAACTGCAAGTGCTTTTACAGCGGTTTTTAATCCGGTAATTTCTACATTCTTCTCTAAATCCCATATCCTTAAAGTAAGGTCCATTCCATAGGAAATCAGTGTTTTATTATCCGATGACAATGCCATTAAGTATACACCATCCTTATGCCCCTCAAGTGTTGTAAGAAGCCTGCCGGATTCAAAATCCCAAATCTTAATGGTTTTATCAAAGGAAGCCGTTATCACTTTTTTCTGATCAGAAGTTATCCTCACAGCATAAATCCAATCTTCATGACCTGCAAAGGTTTTGGTAATATTGCCTGTTGCAACATCCCAAACTTTAGAAACATTGGCATGATTAGCAGTGATCACAAATTTACTATCCGGACTAAACAAGGCATCATCTGTCCATATGGATTCATTAAATTGTTTTACCTTCTTCAATTTTTTTGTTTCCCACAACATCAATGCATTTTCATTCCAGCTGGAAGAAACAAGTAATTGATCATCCCCCGAAAAATTAACAGCCTCCACAAAAGTGGAATGCGCCTTTTTTGAGCAAGCTACTTTCTTAAAATTATTTACTTTATATATGGCAATTTTTCGGTAAGTGCCCGCAGTGAAATTTGTCCCGGAATGATTAATACTAAGTGATGTAACTGCTGCATCGGCAACTACTAAACTTTTCAGTTGCTTAAAGGAGCTGGTTGCATCCCAGGAAATTATTTTACCATCCTTGCTGCCGCTGAGGAGTGTTTTTGAATCGGGAGTAAATGCTAAAACGTTTACACTTTCCTTATGTCCGTTTAATATTAAATAAGGATTGTTTTGTGCCGCGAGGATTGCAGGAGCTGCAACCATCATTATAACTGCAAATACTTTGCTAAATAGGTTTTTCATTTATGATATAAATCGTTATTGAGGGTAACCAGACTTTTTCGAAGGTAATTATTGTAATTTGTTTTTTTAGAATAGTTTTTCTGAGGCACCAATACATTTGCCTGATTTGCACCTCCGAAATAAAAATATAAAAAGAGATAAACCCCCGATGTAGCTGCTGTTAAATACGTTGTATTAATGATATTATATGCGATATATAATCCGGACAAAGATACAAACGTAAAGCTAAGTGCAGCAGTACCGGTATTTCCATTATACAATTGACCAAGTCCGGGGAATAAAAGAGACAACGTTCTTGCCTTTTTAATACTCCTTAAAACCGGCATATTTTTCTTACTGTAGAGGTCGGCTACCATTGTTAAACCCTTTTGCTTCTCATCTGCTGTTAGAGTTGTATCAGAAGTAATGGTTCCGGTTAATAATGAAGAGGCTTCCAGCCATCTGCCCATTTCATTTAAGATAAGGCTATAAAGTATTTTTGAAGCATGAAGCTGAGTGGTGTTTATCTCCATATTAAAAACCGGTAAAAGCAATTGCTCTGCTTTATCAAACTTTTCTGACAAATAACATCCCAGTGATTTTTCATAGAGTATAACAAATTTCAATGAGTCATTCAGATTAGTAGTACTTACTCTTCTCAGCATGGGTTCAATTCTGTCGAACAGACCTTGTTGCTTTAGGCATTCTGTTTTATGCAACAATGAAGCAACATGCAGCAACGTATCAGCAGGATTATTATAAATAATTTGCTCATACACTAATGATGCTTCTTTCAGCGCACCGGATTTAAGGAGGCTGTCGGCATAATTTAAATCAGTGGTGTCAGCGGAAGATTTGCTCCACAGACATACTGAGACTAACACGAATGTTATGATCGATCTCATTTATTCTTTCATTATAAACAATTTGTGCACTGAGGGCACTTCCCCATATATTTCCAATATAGAATAATCCAAAAAGTGAAGTAAAGATCAGGAACTGCGGATCTCTCCAGCCATTTTTACTGTAATTCTCTACTGCAATTGCTGCCAATGGTGCTACCTTTAAGAATGCAGCTATGCCCTCTCCTTTTTTACCTGTATAAAATTTACCAAGGCCCGGAATTATTGCAGAAAGTGCTCCGGCAATAAACGGTGATTTGCGTTTGGAATTCTGTAACTGCAGGGAAGCAATGTTCATCTCCTTCAATTCAGATCGTACTACAGAATTAAAAGGAAAAAAGCCGGAAGTTAGAGAATCAAAAGAAGTGATGTTTTTTTTGAGCAAAGTTATTCCTGCCAATTGCAATGTTTTTAATTCATTGAGTATAGTGTCTTCGCCACAATTTAAATTTTCAATTCTGCTATATGCATTATTATAGTTTTTAATCCCAGTTTCATAATAAGCAGTCTTAAACTGTGATGAATATATAAATGATGATTCCTCACTCACCTTTTTAAAGTATTTAATCGCTGTACTGTCACTATTCAATTTTAAAAAAGCTTCGCCCATAAAAAAGGCAACAGTATCTTTATAGCCCGATGAAACAGAATCGTCAGAGAGCAAACTGTCTCCTAAAAAAATAAAATCGTCCAACTGATGATTTCTTAATAGAAAAAAAAGAAAATCTTCCTGAGCTTCCGGCTGAATGGAATCATGTTGAGCCCGGCAATTAAAAGCAAGCAGAGAAAATATTACTACAAAATAAAGACGATTCATTTTCTGAGCCGGTATTCATCCGGTGTATCAATAATTTTCCCGCCCGGCGTAAAATCGATATCATGAATATCTTTAGCCGCAGACTTAGTGCATCGTGTTAACCGGTCAGCGGAAAGTGCCACTCCTTTAATAAGTCCGAATGTACTGATACTGCTTCTGCTAAATCCGGAACAACTTATTTCATAAGGACAGTCGGCAGCTATTAATGAAGAAACAATATTCTGATAAGTATACATCATACCTCCTAATGCCAGTGAAACCGGGTTATAACGCATAAATTTTTTCTCCGAAACAAAAAAGAATGACCTTTTTTTATGCTGTTTTACCTTTGATGTAAACTGATGCTCATTAATAATTCTGATATCACTGCTAAAGTCTTGTGAATACAATTCTTCCGACAAAAAACTAAAATAAAAAAACAGCATTACTCCTGTTACAACAGGCCATTTAAAATACATAATAATTTTTTTGTAAAACTAAGTTATTTCAGAAAACAGTTTTGGTGAAGAGCTCTTGTGTATAGACCTTATTTTAAAATCACAATCTTACGTACGGTTTTATTTTGCTCTAATCGCACATATTCATTGTTCTCTGTAATAGAATCCTTGGAAACTTCAATATTAAGTACGGCCTCCAGTTCGAAAGAAAAAAAAGCGTCACCTGTTGTTCCGGTTACCTGCTCCTGATAAATATCTGCCCTTACTCCTGTAGTTGGACTTACCACACTATCCTGACGAAGGATCACCTTCGCCCCGTTTACAGGTCTGCCTAACGTATCCTGAATAGTTATTACCGCATCCGCCGGTCCTGATTTTTTACACGACCACTGGCTGGTAAATAGGAGGACTACTATTCCGGCTATAAGGATGTTTTTCATTTTGCTATTGAATTTCAATTATTAGTATACGCAACTGATAACCAATGGTTCTATTTATTATCATTGCATTCGCAAGTCCAAAAATAAGATTCAAAACGATAAGAGCACACAAAATGAGAAAAAACGTTCAACTTTCAGTGATTCTGACATTGCTAATTTTAACAGGATCAACTTTAGCTGCCCTGGCTCAGAAGGAAAAAAACAAGGAAAAAGCCCCATCAACCAACCCGCTGGTAGAAATTACCACTGATTTAGGAGTTATCAAAGTGCGCCTTTTTGATCAGACGCCTCAGCACCGTGACAATTTCCTAAAACTGGCCGGTCAGGGATTTTATGATAGTTTGCTGTTTCATCGTGTTATTTCCGCCTTCATGATTCAGGGAGGTGATCCTGATTCGAAAAATGCTGCACCTGGAATAGCTCTGGGTAACGGTGATGTGGGTTACACCATTCCTGCCGAATTCAATGACTCTTTGATTCATAAAAAAGGGGCATTATGCGCGGCACGTACTGAAAATCCGGAAAAGGCATCCAGCGGTTGCCAGTTTTATATTGTACAGGGTAAGACATTTACAGATGCTGACCTCGCTCAACTGGAAGAACGAATCAGTAATCAACGTAAACAAGGTGCTATGAGCAAAGTGTTAAACAATCCCGCGAATGCTGCTTTAAGAGAAAAAATTTCTGAATTACAAAAAGCAAAACAGCCTGATAGTTTAAAGACCTTCTTTGCAGCCAATGTTCAGCCGCTTGTGGATAAAGAAGCAAAACCATTTAAGTACACTGAAGAACAACGTAATATATATAAAACAATTGGTGGCACACCTCATCTTGATCAGGG
>JANOBN010000037.1:0-2290 GCA_031411675.1 Bacteroidota bacterium
GTCTGAAATAACATAATTCCCGTCGATGTCGGTTGTAGACCCCTTTGTAGTGCCCTCTAAAATTACCGTTACGCCGATTAATGTTTCTTTATTTTCTGCATCAGTTACAATGCCTTTAACAGACCCTGATTGTGCGTACAACAAGGATACATTAAATATTAATGCAGTGATGCAATATAAAATTACCTTCTTATTCATAAAATCAATAGTTTATCCCTTTAAACCGGATGCAAAAAAACCATCCGACAGCTACCTAATTGTTAAATCAGCATTAATTTATTGTTAATTGCCATTTCCGTGCAAAGCCCGATTAAACCGCCAGATTTCCCTGAATTGAGCTGCAATATTAACTTTAGGTTAAATCATTCTTAAATACTAACAGATGATTGTGAACAACGATATATTTGAGGAAGAAATAACCGAAGAAACTATGCATTCACTACATCCTAAAGGCTGGTTAACCAAGGAAGATACGCTGCAGAAGTTTCTGTCAGCCACGTTATCTCATCAGATTTCCAGAATTATAAGCAGGAAGCAGTACGAGGTGGTTAACGAATCCTTCATTGATATTAATAATATGGACAGTGATATTGCTGATATTATAGTCTATAATCTGAAGCACAATTTTTCCCCTGATCTAATCATTGAATTTTGCACATCTGATGATTTAAAAAGCACACTTAACAGCCTTGAAATTATAAGCGACCTTTACGGGATTAAAGAATGCTTTGTTTACAATACAGATACCTCCATATGGTATAAAGTCAGTTCTGCAGATATTGACAAGTCGTCTTTTTCCAAATTGCTGAATATCAGCCTCGACGAGGTATTAAACCGTGCTGTTTTAAAATATGCTTCCTGAGCAAGGTATTAAGTAATTGTTAAGATTAAGGCATTATAAATAGCCATTTCACTGCTTTTAATGATATTTGCCTGAATTCTATATTATTAAACCCAATCAACGATTAATCAATCTGTTTATTATGGATAAAGCAAAACGTAAAGCCATTGAGTTAAAAATAACTCAGGCAATACAAGAGACCTTAAAATCAGCAGGCATTGAATCGTCTGAAAAAACGGTAAAATTGATTAAATCATCATCAAAAGAAATCGTTAAAAAGGCTACTAAGGAGATTAAAGATCTTAAGAAAAAGAGTACAAGAAGTGTTAAGCCAGCTTCGAAAAAAACGGTTGCGAAAAAAGCCGTTGCGAAAAAAAAATCGCAAAAAATAGCTAAAGCAGGGAAGGCTACGAAGAAATAATTCCGGTCTTAATTTATATTTATTATTTCCCATTTTGAAGAAGGAACCATTAGCTCTTATTAACAGAGATATAAGCTGGCTTTCATTTAATATCAGAGTTTTACAGGAGGCAATTGACCCTACAGTTCCGCTTTTAGACCGTCTTAAATTTCTTGGAATTTATTCGAGCAATCTTGATGAGTTTTTCAGGGTAAGGGTTGCCACCATCAGAAGAATAAAAAAAATTGGCGGTTCAAAAGCAGCCAGCATGTTAGGAGGACACGACCCTAATACTTTATTAAAAGAAATACAACAGTTACTATACAAGCAACAGGATCGTTTTGAAGAGGCCTATGAGAGCATTCTTAAAGAATTAGCTATTCAGGGAATTTTTATTATTAATGAATCTCAACTTACTGCTGCACAAGGGCAGTATGTTAAAGAATATTTTCATGATAATGTAATGCCATCACTGGTTCCTATCATGGTGGATCATGCACCACAATTCCCTTATTTGCGCGACCGCGGTATCTATTTTCTGGTTGCTATGTCGTTATCCGGAAAGAAGGAAAAAGTAAAGCATGCCATTGTAGAAATACCTAATTCTATTCCGCGATTTATAGTGCTTCCGAATGATAATAAATATATTATTTTACTGGACGATGTAATCAGGTATTGTCTGGATGATATATTCTTCAATTTTGAATATGAGTCAATAAAAGCTTACACTATTAAAATTACACGTGATGCAGAACTTGACATTGAACAGGATGTAACAAAAAGTCTTGTTAAGAAAGTTGCGGAAAGTTTAAAGAAAAGAAAAACGGCACAACCGGTACGGCTGACTTATGATGACACGATGCCTCCTGAAGTGCAAACTTTTCTCTTTAAACGGCTGCATTTTGGCAAAGACAATCATCCTATTGCAGGTGGGCGATATCATAATTTTATTGACTTTATCAATTTCCCATCACTCAACAGGCCTGAGCTACGTTATGTTCCCGTAAAGCCACTTGCACATAAACTTTTAAATCCTAAAACAAGTCTGC
>JANOBN010000038.1:0-12595 GCA_031411675.1 Bacteroidota bacterium
GAGAACACTATCCGGAATATTGACCGTAACGAACGCGATATAAAAGAATTGCGGTCGGAATATATCAGCGGGAAATCGGAATTGATGGTAAAAAGTAAACAGACAGAAGTTGCCAGTTCTGTTGCACCTATGGGAATAAAAGAGTCAACTACTGCACCAAGAAAAATAATTGACAGAACAACAAAACAAACTAAATAAAGCGGTTTTATAAGCACCAATAAATACAAATGGCTGAAGTAAAAAAAGACATTATCTGGAGGGTATACATTGTATACATTGGCTTCCTGCTTTTTGGTCTGGCAATTGTTTGTCGTATTGGTCAGTTGCAGTTTGTGGAAGGTGATAAGTGGAAGGCAAAGGCTGATAGTCTTACGTTAAGTTACCGTACCATTCAGCCATCCCGCGGAAATATATATGCTGCTGACGGTAGTTTGCTGGCTACTTCCTTACCACGTTATGATGTTCATCTTGATTTGATGGCAGGAGGAATTACAAAAGATGGTTTTAATGAAAGTATAGATTCACTTGCATTGTGTCTTTCTAAACTTTTTGGTGATCATTCTAAAAATGATTATAAAAGACTGTTAAAAGAAGCACGTAATGATAAAGAGCGTTATTTTCTGTTAAAAAGAAATATCAGCTTTAACGAGCAACGTTCACTGCGCAATTTTCCACTTTTTCGTTTGGGAAGGAATAAAGGTGGTTTAATTATCGATCAGTTAAGCCGAAGAGAACGTCCTTTCCGTATGCTTGCTGCACGTACAGTGGGTTATAAAATGGAAAACAGTGATGTGAAATCTGTTGGTATTGAAGGTGCATTTGATGAAAGCCTCAGAGGTGTTGCGGGTAAACGACTGATGCAACGTATTGCGAGCAATGTTTGGAAGCCGGTAAATAACGAAAACGAAGTTGAGCCGCGTGATGGCAGCGATGTAATAACAACTATTGATTTGAATTTGCAGGATGTGGCCGAGCATGCATTGGAATCACAATTAATGATGCACGATGCTGATATCGGATGCGCAATTTTGATGGAAGTTTCCACCGGAGAAATAAAAGCCATTGCCAACCTGAAGCGCACAGGAGACGATATATATAGTGAAGATTATAATTATGCAATTGCACAAAGTACGGAACCGGGATCTACTTTTAAGCTGGCGTCTGTAATTGCAGCGATGGAAGATGGCTATGTAGATGTAGATGATACTATTGACACGTATAATGGCATCGCACGATTTGCAGATGTAACGCTTGAAGATTCGCATCGCATTCCTCAGTCAAAAGTGACATTGCGTAAAGCATTTGCTTCTTCATTAAATGTGGCTACTTCCAAACTAATTACAAAGTACTATGCAAAAAATCCGAATGCTTTTATTCATCATCTGGAACAAATGCACTTAAATGAACCATTAGGGTTACAACTAAATGGCGAAGGACAGCCAAGAATAAAAACAACGAAGGATAAAGACTGGTCAAAAGTGTCATTGCCTTTTATTTCCATTGGATATGAATCGAAGCTGACTCCGTTGCAGTTACTTACATTTTATAATGCAGTAGCAAATAACGGTAAGATGGTGCAGCCATTATTTGTAAAAGAGATACGAAATAAGGGTGAAGTAGTAAAATATTTTAAATCGAAAGTGATTGCTGATTCTATTTGTTCACAAGCAACATTGGCAAAAGCAAGAATTCTTTTAGAGGAAGTGGTAAAAACCGGTACTGCATCACATATTAAACATGCACAGTATACCATTGCCGGGAAAACCGGAACAGCACAAATTGCGCAGGGTAAGGGTGGTTATAAAAATGGCAAAGTAAAATATCAGGCATCATTTTGTGGATACTTCCCGGCTGATAATCCAAAATATAGTTGCATTGTTGTGGTGTATGCTCCCGGCAAAGATGTGTATTATGGAGCTTCTATCGCTTGTCCGGTTTTTAAGGAGATTGCTGATAAAGTATATGCATTAAACACCGATATGCATGAAGAAATGAGAACTATTCCTGATTCTTTGTATTCAGGTGCACCAAGTATAAAAGCAGGACGCACAAAGCCATCACAATATGCAGCGGCAAAATTGAAAGTTGCTTCTCCTTCTGTAAATACAGGATGGATTAGTCAGCAGCAGAAACAGCTACCAATAAATGAAAATTTAGTACCAAGTGTAGTTGGTATGGGTTTACGTGATGCTATTTATCTGCTGGAGTCGCAAGGGTTGAATGTTAAACCGGTTGGACGTGGAGCAGTAGTAAAGCAATCGCTTCCTGCCGGTGCTAAGATTGAAAAAGGCAAACAAATAATTATTGAACTGGGATGATATTGCTGCGCGACATATTATATAAAAGCGGACTGATTGAAGTCGCAGGCAGTACTGACCTGGAGATAAATTCTATCTGTTTTGATTCCAGAAAAGCAGCACCCGGAGCTTTGTTTGTTGCGGTAAAAGGAACACAGTCTGATGGACATCTATATATTGATAAAACAATTGAATCAGGAGCAGTTGCTGTAGTGTGTGAAGTGTTGCCTTCTAATCTTAAAGCGGATGTTGTATATATAAAGGTGAAGGACAGTGCCATTGCACTCGGTTACATCGCTTCCAATTTTTATGAGAATCCATCAGAAAAACTGAAACTGATTGGTGTAACCGGAACCAACGGTAAAACAACAACAGTAACGCTGTTACATCATTTATTTATGATGGCAGATTTGAAGTCAGGGTTATTATCGACCGTTCAGAATAAAGTGGCTGATATAGCAGAGCCTGCCACACATACCACTCCGGATCCTGTACAATTGAATATGCTGCTGCGGAAAATGGTGGATGCTGATTGCAAATATTGTTTTATGGAAGTGAGTTCACATGCTGTAGTGCAACATCGTGTTACCGGGCTTTCATTTGCGGGTGGCATATTTACCAATATCACCCGCGATCATCTTGATTACCATAAAACGTTTGAAGAATATATAAAGGCTAAGAAGGGTTTCTTCGATATGTTACCTGCCGGATCGTTTGCATTGATCAATAGTGATGACAGAAACGGTAATGTAATGGTGCAAAATACGAAAGCAACAGTATTTTCTTATTCCTTAAAAAGCATGAGTGATTACCGTGCTAAAGTGCTGGAAAGTAATTTTTCAGGATTATGGATGAACATTGATGGCAATGATGTTTTTTGCAAACTCATAGGTAATTTCAATGCATATAATCTGCTTAGCGTATATGCTGCTTCACAATGTTTAAATATTGATAAACTTCAGGCACTTACTTTTTTAAGTACGCTTGAACCACCCGAAGGAAGATTTGAATATATCATTTCAGGAAATAAAATTACAGGCATTGTTGATTATGCACATACGCCAGATGCTTTGCAAAATGTACTTCATACTATTAAAGATATCCGTACCGGAAATGAACAAGTAATTACTGTTGTTGGTTGTGGTGGCGATCGCGATGCTGGTAAACGTCCGCAAATGGCAGCCATTGCCTGCGAGTTGAGTGATAAGGTAATTCTTACATCAGATAATCCGCGCAATGAAGATCCGCAGTTAATCATTGATCAGATGCGCGCCGGAGTTCCTATTCATCACAGTAAAAAAACAGTGGCAATAACCGACAGGAAAGAAGCAGTAATGGCAGCAGTAAATATGGCACGACCGGGAGATATCATATTGATAGCAGGTAAGGGACATGAGAAGTATCAGGAAATAAAAGGAGTAAAGTATCCATTCAACGACAAACAGATTCTTGAAGAATCATTAATTATTCAATAATCCATATGCTGTACTATCTCTTCGAGTATCTCGATAAAACATATGACATTCCCGGTGCAGGGCTGTTCCAGTTTTTGTCATTCCGCGCTGCTTTGGCAATTATTACATCACTTGGGTTAACACTTTTTCTTGGAAAACGAATTATCGCTTTGCTGCTTCGTATGCAAGTAGGTGAAACTATCCGCGATTTAGGTTTAGAAGGACAACAAAAAAAGCAAGGTACTCCTACAATGGGAGGATTAATCATCATTGCAGCAGTATTAATACCTACATTATTATTTACCAGATTAGATAATGTATATATAGTGATTATGATTTTGAGTACTGTGTGGTTAGGTTTAATAGGTTTTGTTGATGATTATATTAAGGTATTTAAGAAAGATAAAGAAGGTCTTCGCGCAAAATCGAAATTAATTGGTCAGGTTGGTTTAGGACTAATAGTTGGGGGCATACTCTACTTTAATCCTTATGTAGTTGTTCGAGAGAAGATGGAGAACAACCAGATAACAGTTCAGCAGAAAACAAATCTCATAGATGATTTGCGGGAGAAGGAAGGTGTATTATTTAGTGGTGAAAATGCAAAATCGACTAAAACAACAATCCCATTCTTTAAAAACAATGAATTTGATTATGCAGTATTGGTGGAATGGGCAGGAGATAAAAAATATATATTACTTCCGATAATATTTATTTTTATTGTTACTTTAATTATCACGGCAGTTTCTAATGGTGCCAATATAACTGATGGTATTGATGGCCTTGCAACCGGTACTTCGGCCATTATCGGAACAGTACTTGCAATTTTTGCGTACGTTTCGGGTAATACTGTTTTTGCTGACTACCTCAACATTATGTATATCCCAAATGTTGGGGAGCTAATGGTATTTATGAGTGCATTTGTTGGAGCCTGTGTTGGGTTTCTATGGTACAATGCTTATCCGGCTCAGGTGTTTATGGGCGATACGGGAAGTCTGGCAATTGGCGGCATCATAGCAGCATTTGCTTTTGCGGTAAGAAAAGAATTGATGATTCCCATGATCTGCGGAATTTTTCTGGTGGAGAATCTAAGTGTGGTAATTCAGGTAAGTTATTTCAAGTATACCAAAAGAAAATTTGGCGAAGGCCGACGCGTATTTAAAATGTCACCCTTGCATCATCACTATCAGAAATTAGGATATCATGAGTCAAAGATTGTAACACGATTCTGGATTATAGGAATCATGCTGGGAATATTAAGTGTAGTAACACTCAAACTTCGTTAACCGGTTTATATATAAGATGAGTCAGAAAAAAATAGTCATACTGGGAGCTGCCGAAAGTGGAGTAGGCTCTGCCATCCTTGCCCAGAAGCAGGGGTATGATGTTTTTGTATCTGATATGGGAAGTATTAAAGAGAAATATCGTAAGGAATTAATTGCAAATAATATCCGTTACGAAGAAGGCGAACATACTTCAGAAGATATTCTACATGCGGAAGAAGTAATAAAAAGTCCGGGTATTCCCGATAAGGCAGAGATTATAAAATCATTACATAAAAAGGGCATTCCGGTAATTTCAGAAATTGAGTTTGCGAAAAGATATACCAATGCAAAAATGATTTGCATTACCGGGACAAATGGAAAAACAACTACTACATTACTTACTCATCACATTCTTAAAAAGGCAGGAATGAATGTAGGATTAGGTGGTAACGTAGGACAAAGTTTTGCCATGCAGGTTGCTACACAGAACTATGATTACTATGTGTTGGAGCTTAGCAGTTTTCAATTAGACGGATTAACTGATTTCAAAGCTGACATTGCTATACTCACCAATATTACTCCGGATCATCTCGACCGTTATGATTATCAGTTGCAGAATTATGTGAATTCAAAATTCCGCATCATCAATAATCAGGGTGCCGATGATCACTTTATTTATTGCGCCGATGATCCCATCACTATGCAAGATTTAGTGAAGAGAAGTTACTCCTCACAACTGCATCCTTTCTCCATATATAATAAAGAGGGGATGACAGCATATCTCGAAAATGAACAGTTAACCATTGAACTAAATAACCAATTCACTATGTCAATCAAAGATCTGAGCCTACATGGCAAACACAATCTCTACAACTCGATGGCAGCCGGCATTGCTGCCCGCGCACTGGATATCCGCAAGGATGTGGTGCGGGAAAGTTTCGCCGACTTCGAAAATATCGAACACCGTTTAGAGTTTGTAAATAGTGTACACGGTATTGATTTTATTAATGACTCCAAAGCAACAAATGTAAACTCTACATGGTATGCATTGGAAAGCATGCAGAAACCTGTAGTATGGATTGCAGGCGGTGTTGACAAAGGCAATGATTATGCAATACTGTTGCCACTTGTTAAACAACATGTAAGGGCGATTATTTGTCTGGGCAAAGACAATAAAAAAATTATTGAAGCATTTAAAGACATGGTGCCCGAAATAATAGAAACAGAATCTGCTGAAGTAGCAGTACGTGAAGCATATAAAGTTGGCAAAAAGGGCGATGTGGTTTTATTATCACCCTGCTGTGCAAGTTTCGACCTTTTTGAAAATTATGAAGACCGCGGCCGCCAGTATAAAGCAGCAGTGCGATCGCTGTAGAAGGTTAATAGTTAATTGTTAATAGTTATTAGTTATTTATAATTGGCAGACTATAAGCCTACACTTATTTCGTATTTCATTATTCAAAATTCAAAATTCAATATTCAAAATTCGTAAATCGTAATTCGTAATTCGTAAATCAAAATGACCTGGATTGATACCTACTTCAAAGGCGACCGCACTATCTGGCTGGTAGTGATCTTCCTGTCTATATTCAGTATTTTGGCTGTATATAGCTCTACCGGTACGCTGGCTTATAAATATCAGTCCGGAAATACGGAATATTATCTCTTTAAGCATTTTATTATATTATTATTTGGTTTCGGGCTTATGTATTTTGCACATATAGTAAAATATACATTTTATGCACGGCTGGCAAAAATTGCTTTATTTATCACAGTGCCGCTTCTTGCTTTAACATTAGTTTCAGGTACCAACCTGAACGAAGCCAGCCGCTGGTTAACATTACCTGTTGTTAATCTTTCCTTTCAGACATCTGATCTTGCAAAGCTTTCATTAATACTGTTTGTAGCAAGGATGTTGTCCAAAAAGCAGGATAATATAAAAGATTTCAAAGGTGCATTTCTCCCGATAATGCTGCCGGTGATCATTGTTTGCGGATTAATTCTTCCGGCGAACTTTTCTACTGCAGCTGTATTATTTGCAACATGCATGGTGTTGATGTTTATCGGAAGGATTAATGTAAAATATATATTATCATTAATGGGCATTGCAGTTGTTGCCTTTGGTTTGTTTTTAACTATTGCCTGGCTTACCGGTTATGAAGGCCGTATTAAAACATGGCAGGCACGCATTGAGAATTTCAGTAAAGGTGATTCTGAAGGTAATTATCAAGTGGAACAAGCAAAGATTGCTATTGCAACAGGTGGAGTATTTGGTAAAGGTCCGGGGAATAGTACGTCCCGTAATTTTTTGCCACATCCTTATTCCGATTTTATTTTTGCAATCATTATTGAAGAGTATGGAATACTTGGCGGCTCTGTAGTAGTACTCTTATATATCATGTTGTTTTTCCGGGCCATCAGAATTGTACGAAAAACGGAAAGGGCATTTGCAGCTTTGGTTACTATTGGATGCGCTTTCAGTCTGGTATTTCAGGCAATGATCAATATGGCGGTAGCGGTAAACATATTTCCTGTTACCGGACAGCCATTGCCCATGCTCAGCATGGGAGGGACATCAATTTGGTTTACATCACTTGCACTTGGAATAATTTTAAGTGTTAGTGCCGAAATAGAACAGGAAAATAACGAACGACAATTATCAGGTGGAGGGAACCTTGCAACAGCATAGAGTCATCATCAGTGGTGGTGGTACGGGTGGACATATCTTCCCGGCTATTGCCATTGCGCGTGCTTTGCAAAAACTGGAACCAGGTATTGAGTTACTTTTTGTTGGTGCACAGGGAAGAATGGAGATGGAGAAAGTGCCAGCTGCAGGTTACAAGATTGAAGGACTGAATATATCCGGCATTAAAAGAGAATTTTCAATCGCGAATTTATCATGGCCATTTAAATTGCTGGGAAGTTTACGAAAAGCATCTGCAATAATTGACAAGTTTAAACCACAGGCTGCTATTGGAGTAGGTGGTTATGCAAGTGGTCCGTTGTTATACAGAGCAACTGCAAAAAAAATTCCTGCAATAATACAGGAGCAAAATTCCTATCCCGGAATAACCAATAAACTGCTGGCAAAACGAGTACAAAAAATTTGCGTGGCTTATGATGGCATGAATCGTTTTTTTCCGAATGATAAAATCATAAAAACAGGCAATCCGGTAAGAGAAGATATTCTACATGTAGAAGGTAAAAGGGAAGAAGCAGCCAACTTCTTTGGTCTGGATAAAAACACACCTACATTACTTGTTGTGGGAGGAAGTCAGGGCGCAAGATCCATTAATCTTAGTGTTCTTAAAGGGCTAAATAAAATTGCAGAATCTGGAATCCAGCTGATATGGCAAACAGGAAAAAATTTCTTGCCGGAAGCAACTGCTGCAACTAAAGCACTAAACAATACTTCCATCAAAGCATTTGATTTTATTGGCAACATGGATCTTGCTTATGCAATTTGTGATATTGTTATTGCACGAGGCGGTGCAAGTACAGTATCAGAACTATGTATTGTTGCACGTCCTGCAATATTGGTTCCTCTGCCAACAGCTGCAGAAGATCATCAGACCAAAAACTGTCAGGCTTTAATAGAAAAAGGAGCAGCAATAATGATTAAGGATAATGAAGCAGCAGAAAAATTAATTGATACAGCTTTAAAACTGGCAAACGATAAAGCGCATCAACAGGAATTAATTAAAAACATAAAACCCATGGCCATCAATGATTCGGCAGAAAAAATTGCAAAAGAAGTAATGGCACTTATGAAATTCTAAATTCTAAATTCTAAATTCTAAATCGTAAATCATAAATCGTAAATCATAAATCGTAAATAGTAAATCGTAATTCATAAATCATAAATCGTAATTCATAAATCATAAATCGTAATTCGTAATTCGTAAACCGTAATTCGTAAATCGTAATTCGTAAATCGTAAATCGTAATTCAAATCGTGAAACTTCAAACCATTAAGCATGTTTATTTACTAGGGATTGGCGGTATCGGCATGAGTGCCCTTGCCCGCTATTTCCTTGCTTCCGGTAAGAAGGTAAGTGGATATGATAAGACACCAACACCATTGACGAATGAATTAATTGCAGAGGGAATTAGCGTTTCTTTTATTGATGAAATAAATGAACTTCCTTCAGAATTAAGAAACGGCGTGAAAGATGATTTTCTGGTAATTTATACGCCTGCTATTCCAAAAGATCATCAGCAATATAATTATTTGCTGCGGCATAATATTGGCATGCATAAGCGTTCTGTTGTGTTGGGATGGATTACAGAACAGGTTTTTACAATTGCCGTTGCAGGCACACATGGAAAAACTACCACCTCCTGTTTCATTACACATTTATTGAAAAGTGCCGGGATTAATTGTACAGCATTTCTTGGCGGGATAAGTACCAATTATAATTCCAATCTGATATTGGGAGATGTAAACGCTGCCGATGCAGTAGTGGTTGTGGAAGCTGATGAATTTGATCGTTCCTTTCTTACACTTGACCCTGATATTGCCGTAATCACCTCCATGGATGCTGACCATCTGGATATATATGGTGATAAATCACATCTGGAAGAGTCATTCCGTTTATTTGCAAAGCAGGTTAAAAAAGGAGGGCATCTTTTTGTAAAGTCAGGCTTGCCATTAAATGTAGTTGTGCCGAATCAGCATACCTATTCCATCACCTCAGCGGCTGATTTTACTGCAACCGACATTTCCATAGAAAAGCATCAATATATATTTAAAATCAGCACTCCTGAAGCGGAATACACCAACTGGACAACAGGAATGCCGGGACGACATAATGTAGAAAATGCAGTGGCTGCTATTGGTGTAGCGTTGCAATTAGGCATTTCTCCGGAGAAAATCAAAGCAGGATTGAAATCATTTGCCGGTGTTAAGCGCCGTTTTGAATATCAGATCAATAACGATAAATGCACCTATATTGATGACTATGCACATCATCCGGAAGAGTTGCGTGCTGCTATTTCTTCGGTGAAGGAATTATATCACGATAAAAAAGTGACCGGTGTTTTCCAGCCGCATCTTTTTTCCCGCACCAAAGATTTTGTGGATGGTTTTGCAGAAAGCCTGTCCTTATTGGATAAGCTGTTACTTCTTGATATTTATCCGGCCCGTGAACTGCCGATTGCCGGTGTTACATCAGTTATCGTTTTCGACAAAGTAACCATCAGCGATAAGACGTTGTGCACAAAAAAGGAGTTGTTAGAAATCCTGTCAACACACCGGCCGGAGGTGTTATTAACATTAGGTGCCGGCGATATCGATCAATTGGTTCAACCTATTAAAAGCCTGTTATCATGAAATGGAAGCAGATTAACTGGAAACGCATTGCCATAACTTCGGGATGGACAATTTTTGGAATTGGCATGTTTACACTCTTAGGATTTGTAAATCATAACCAAAAAGCAATGCCTTGCGCCGGTGTAAATGTGAGGATAGATGATGCCGTTCCGCATGACTTTATTGATGTTGCAGAAGTGCTGTCATTAATAAACAGCGAAAACAAAATCAAGGGCAAACCAATAGGATCTATCAACATTTCATTGTTGGAAAAAAAGTTATTAAGCAACCCATACGTTGATAAGGCAGAGGTATATTCATCGGTTGACGGAAAACTACAAGTGAACATCACACAACGCGATCCATTAGTGAGAATAGTGAATATGCAGGATGAGCAATATTATATAGACCGGAACAGACGATTCATGCCTGTTTCTGAACGATATACCACACCGGTGATTGTTGCCAGCGGAATAATATTCGACTCCTTTTCCATGATGAAAGTGCCGGATTGGAAAGAACCTGATTTATCAAATGACAGTGCAATGTTTCGTGAAAAGCCGGTTATTCAGCAGGTATATGAAGTAGCAGAGTTCCTTGATCGTGATACTTTTTGGAATGCACAAACAGAGCAGATTTATGTAAATGATGCCCATGAGATGGAAATTATACCACGAATAGGTAATCAGCGAATCATACTTGGTAATTCTGACGATCTGGAAGAGAAGTTTCATCGTCTTTATGTTTTCTATATGCGCGGCCTGAAAACAACGGGCTGGAATAATTATTCAGTAATCAACCTCAAATACCACAACCAGGTAGTTTGCACAAAAATTAATAACTGATGGACCATTCAGAGATCATTGTAGGATTAGATATAGGAACCACTAAAATTGCAGCCATTGTCGGACGCAGAAATGAATTTGGCAAAGTGGAAGTAATGGGCATGGGCAGAAGCGAATCGCTGGGCGTGATGCGTGGTATGGTTGCCAATATTGAAAAAACAGTAGCTTCCATAAAAGAAGCTATTTCAGAAGCGGAAGCAAAATCAGGCGTTGAAATAAGTGATGTACATGTTGGGATTGCAGGGCAACACATCAAAAGTATGCAGCATCGTGGAATGATTACACGCAGCAGCACCAACGACGAAATCAGTCAACGTGATATTGATGCCATTATTGACGACATGTATAAACTGGCAATGCCTCCCGGAGAAGAGATCATACATGTAATTCCTCAGGAATTTATTTTAGATAATGAGCAAGGTATTAAAGATCCGATTGGCATGTCAGGTATTCGTCTGGAAGCTAACTGCCATATCATTACCGGATTAATTACTGCAGCAAACAACATTCAGAAGTGTGTGACCAAAGCAGGATTAAAAACAGTTGATTTAATTCTGGAACCACTGGCCTCCGCAGAAGCTGTTTTAACAGGTGAAGAAAAAGAAGCAGGCGTTGTATTAGTAGATATTGGTGGGGGTACAACAGACATTGCCATTTTCCAGGATGGAATTATTCGTCATACCGCTGTGATTCCATTTGGTGGTAATGTTATTACGGATGATATTAAGGAAGGTTGTTCCATCATCCGTAATCAGGCTGAATTATTAAAAGTGAAATTTGGTTCTGCATTAGCAAAGCAGATGAAAGATAATGAAATTGTTTCTATTCCGGGATTGCGCGGTCGGGAACCAAAAGAAATTTCAGTGAAAAATCTTGCTGCAATCATTCAGGCAAGAATGGAAGAAATTATTGAGAACGTTTATTATGAAATAAAAAGTTCCGGCTATGAAAAGAAACTCATTGCAGGAATTGTAATTACCGGCGGAGGATCACAGTTGAAACACATTTCGCAATTAGTGGAATATGTTACCGGAATGGATACGCGTATTGGATATCCGAATGAACATCTGGGCAAAGGAATGGATGAAGTAAAAAGTCCAATGTTTGCCACAGGTGTTGGATTAGTAATTAAAGGACTGAACGATGCAGATAAAAACCGTTCCAAAACAAAAGGAATAGAAGTAACAGAAAAACCAAAACATAAAGGCAAATGGTTTGAAACCTTCTTCACCAAAGGACGTGATTTCTTCGGGGATGAAGGAGAAGACAGGGCGATGTAAAAATGAAATTATAAATTCTAAATTATAAATTCTAAATTACTTCATTCGGATCAAAATTGAAAATTTTGAAAAGTACCGCAAGAATCCATTTGATCTCCCATCTCCAAGGGAGAGGTTTTGGGAATTACAAATTTGAAATTTAAAAT
>JANOBN010000039.1:0-5066 GCA_031411675.1 Bacteroidota bacterium
TGTCAGCTTGTTATGCCAATAATGAAACGAGAAATAAAGCATTCGAAGAAAATAATAACCTTCAGCTATATGCAACTGATATCTATCTTAATGTGGAGCTCTACAAAGCTATGGTGAAATTCAGAGATGCATCAAAGTTGAAACCATTGTCAGCAACGGAAAACAAATTTTTATCGGAAATTCTTATTGCTTTTGAAAAAAACGGCATGAAGCTGAATGCAGCCGAAAGAAAGGAATTAACAGCTATAAACTCAAAGCTCATTGAATTTGCCAATGCATTTGATAAGAATCTGGGGGAGAGTAAAGATAGTGTTGTCTTTACAGAAGCGGATCTTAAAGGAGTACCGCAAGAAGATAGTAAGGATTGGAAACAAGCGGATGGTACTTACCTCGTGCACATCAACGGACCCAATTATATTAAAGTATTAGAGAATGCAGAAAATGAGAATACCCGTAAAACAATATTTATGCATTATAACAATAGAGCTTATCCTGCAAATATTTCTGCATTAGATAGCCTTTTATTATATCGTAACAGGTATGCAAAAAAACTTGGATTCAGCAGTTATGCAGCTTATGCTGTTGTAGATAAAATGGCTGCAACACCACAACAGGTTTGGGATTTTGAAAATGATTTGATTACCAAACTTACTCCCGTTGTTACTGAAGAAATTAAAACACTAAAAACATATAAGCAAGAACACGGAGGCGCAGGTGATTTTCAGAATTGGGATTTCGCTTATTTCACTAAGATGATGTTAAACAGTCAGTATAAATTGAATACGGATGAAGTGTCAGAGTATTTTGAAATGAACAACACATTGCAGGGGATGTTTACAGTGTATGAAAATTTGCTGGGGATAAAAATTAAGGAAACAACTGGATTACAGGTTTGGGATAGTAAAGTGAAGACATATGATATGTTTAAAGACGGAGTGAAGACCGGCACATTTTTTCTGGATCTTTTTCCTCGTCCGAATAAGTACAACCATTTTATGTGCAATCCCATCAGCGGTTACAGAAAATCAGCATCAGGAGAAACGCTACCTGTTGCAGCATTGGTTTGTAATTTTCCGGAGGGGACAAGCACCAAACCATCTTTGTTAAAACACAGTGATGTAATCACATTGTTTCATGAATTTGGTCATCTGGTGCATTGGGAATTATGTCATCCTGCTATTGCTTCACAAAATGCATTTGCAACAAAAGGAGATTTTGTTGAAGCACCCTCTCAATTTTTAGAAAACTGGTGTTGGGAATATGATGCATTAAAACTATTTGCCAAACATTATAAAACCGGTACATTGCTTCCTGAATCATTATTTCAAAAAATGAAAGCAGCACAAATGGTGAATAGCGGAAGTAATAATATTCGTCAGGTTTATTTGGGCACTATTGATTTTACGTATGAAGATAAATACGAGGAAACAAAAAGTAAAGGAGTGGTGCAGATTTCAAAAGAGCTATTTAAGATTACACAAATACCTTTTGCAGAAGGAAGCCATTTCATTTGCAGCTTTGGGCATTTAAGTGGATATGGCGCTAACTACTATGGCTATTTATGGTCGAAGGTTTATGCACAGGATATGTTTTCCGTATTCCAGAAAAACGGAGTTATGGATCAGCCGACTGGAATCCGTTACCGAAAGCAAATTCTGGAAATGGGATCTATGGAAAATGAAAAAGATATCGTTACCAAGTTCCTGGGCAGGAAACCGGATTCCAGAGCATTTCTGCAAACGATAGGGGTGAAGTGATGTATTCCGGAAGCCGGTTTTTTTAAAAGCAGTAGTTAATTGTGATTCGTGAGATAATTTAAAGCCGCATTACTTTTGAATGGCAATATAACTATCTTAAAATCAGTTAATTTGATGAGCCCAGGTTGCTTTTAAAAGGCATTTTTACTTCTCCACATTTCTTTGTTGATAATCTTTGATGCCAGCGTTTTATTTCTTTTCTTTGCAGCCCTTTTCTAAAAATCAAGAATGGCACGACAGGTAAAAATATTCTCCGGAACATCTTCCCGCTACTTAGCGGAACAGATTGCTGACTGCTACGGCTGCCCGCTGGGTGACGTACAGGTAGCTCGTTTCAGTGACGGGGAGTTTTCTCCTTCTTTTGATGAAAGCGTACGTGGTTGTGATGTGTTTATCATTCAGAGCACCTTCGCTCCAACGGATAACCTGTTCGAATTGCTGTTACTTATTGATGCAGCAAAAAGAGCTTCAGCACATTATATCACTGCTGTTATCCCGTATTTCGGCTTTGCCCGTTCTGACCGTAAAGACAAACCAAGGGTTGCCATAGCTTCTAAACTGGTAGCTAACTTACTAGCAACAGCCGGTGTTACCCGTATTATGACCATGGATCTTCATGCTCCACAGATACAAGGTTTCTTTGATATTCCTGTGGATCACCTGGATGCACAGTCTATCTTTATCCCTTACATCAAAAGCCTGAACCTCCCGAACCTGATTGTTTGCGCTCCGGATATGGGTGGCGTTCATCGTGCCCGTTCCTATGCTCAGTTCTTTAATGCCAACATGGCTATTATTGATAAGCATAGAAAACGCGCCAATGAAATTGAAAGCATGGTGGTTATTGGTGATGTAAGAGGGAAAGATGTAGTATTGGTGGATGACATTGTAGATACTGCAGGCACATTAACCAAAGCCGCTACCTTATTAATTGATAAGGGAGCAACAAGTGTTCGTGCTTTCTGTACTCATGCTGTTCTTTCCGGACAGGCTTATGAGCGCATTGAACAATCGCAATTAACAGAAGTTTGTGTTTGTGATACCATTCCACTTCGAAAAGAATCAACTAAAATAAAGCAATTGCCAACTGCAGCCTTGTTCGCCAAGTGCATTCAGCGGGTGTATGCCTATGAGTCTATCAGTTCATTATTTGTAAAAGCATAATTTCTCTATTATCATGAAATCATTTGATGTAAAAGGTTCAAAAAGAGCCGAAATTACCAAGCAGGAAGTAAAAGAGTTACGCAACTCCAAAAAAGTTCCATGTGTTATTTATGGCGGCAAAGAGCCTATCCATTTTTCGGCCGATGAAAGTGCCTTTAAAGGACTGATCTACACTCCGGACTCTCATCTGGTGAATCTGGATATTGACGGTGTAACAATCACCACGGTATTGAAAGAGATACAGTTTAATCCAGTTACTGATGCAATTATTCATATCGACTTCTTAGAAATCGGTGTGAATAAGCCTGTAGTAATAAGTGTTCCGGTAAAATTCACTGGCGCTTCTGAAGGTGTTAAGCAAGGAGGTAAACTGGTAGCAAAAATGCGTAAGTTGAAGATTCAGGCTTTACCATCAAAATTACCGGATAGCATCACTATTGATATTTCTGATTTGAAAATCGGCGGCAGTACACGTGTTCGTGATCTTAAGCAAGATGGCGTAACATTTTTAGACAGCGGCAATAATGTAGTGGTTGGTGTGCGTGTAACCCGAAATGTTACCGAAGCAGCAGCAACACCGGGTGCACCGGCAGCAGCTCCTGCAAAATAATAAACAGCATTAGCAATATTTCTGAGGAGCTCATTCGGGTTCCTCTTTTTATTGGAAGCCATTGCAAAAAAAGTCATGAAATATCTCATCGCCGGACTGGGTAATATCGGAGCAGAATATGATCATACGCGTCATAATATCGGCTTTGATGTTTTGGATTATTTGGTTTCAGGTATTGAGGGTCTTAAGTTTGAATCCGGCCGCAAAGCTGTAATTGCCCGGATGAAGCATAAAGGCCGTACGTTAATTCTTATTAAGCCCACTACTTATATGAATCTGAGCGGAGAAGCTCTTCAATATTGGATGCAGCAGGAGAAGATTCCCATTGAAAATCTTCTGGTTGTGGCAGATGAGTTGGCGTTACCTTTTGGCACTATACAGATCAGACCAAAAGGCGGCAGTGCAGGACATAACGGCCTCAGCAGCATCATGGAATGCCTTAATACAGAGGAGTTTGCCCGGATCCGTTTTGGGATAGGAAGTGATTTTGCGAAAGGGTATCAGGTGAATTATGTGCTGGGAAAGTGGGAAGCACAACAACAGGAATTATTACCACCCCTTATTAAAACGTCTTCAGAAATAATAAAAAGCTTTGCTGCAATTGGCCTTCAAAAGACGATGAATCAGTTTAATAACCGTAAGGCACCCGGAGTTTGACACTTCCTTAACTTTATCGTCACACAATTAGTTCCTTGATTTACCTACCTTTGCAACATTAATTAAAACAATATTTATGAAAAAAATCTACTTAAGCTTAATACTTTCTGTTTTTATCTCAGGATTATCTTTTGGGCAGACCATTCTGTTCAACGATAACTTCACAACTTACGACTCCACTTCCGGTACGAATTATAACGGATGGAGCATCAGTTATAATGGTGTTGGAAGTTATTACACCAGCACACAAAGCTCCGGACTTAGCGGTCCTAATTCTTATAAATTCGGACGCGACAGTGCAACTTCTATTTCTCCATTATTTTCCAATAATGCTGATAGTATTCATTTCTGGATGAAAGGAAATTCAGCAACCGGCGGCTCAATGGCGCAAAGCACATTTTATATATATGAAAGTCAGGACGGAACAAACTTTAATCTTTTAACAACACTTGCTCCTCCAATTACACAAACAGGTGGTTATGTTCATTTCGGATTAACCCCGGGCACAGTTCGCGTAAAATTCTTTTATGATAAAGATACCGGAAACGTAGCGTTTGATGATTTCTCAGTAACAACTAGTGTTGTTGGTGTTAATGAAGTTACTCTTGATAAAAAAGTTAAGATATTTCCTACTCCGGCAAGCAGTAAACTTAATGTGGACTTCGGGGCTGTATTGAATAATGCCTCTTTCTCCCTTATTAATGTAATTGGAAAGGAAGTATTCTCTGCAAACATGGAACAACCTTCTGATTCCTACACATTAAACGTAAGTAACTTCACAGAGGGTATATATTTCCTGAAAGTTAAATCTGATGATCAGACATTGACAAGAAGGATAGTTATAAAACATTAATTCTGATTATATATTTAATCAAAAA
>JANOBN010000040.1:0-6546 GCA_031411675.1 Bacteroidota bacterium
GATCATCAAAGCAACGCAAAACATGAAGAATTGCATCCGTTTCACGGATATTTCCCAAAAACTGGTTCCCAAGACCTTCCCCTTTGCTGGCACCTTTTACAAGACCGGCGATATCAACTATCTCCACAGTTGTTGGCACAATACGCTGTGGATTAACCAGTTTCTCCAGAGTATTGAGTCTTTCATCAGGTACTGTTATTACACCCAGATTGGGTTCTATTGTACAAAAAGGAAAATTGGCAGCCTGTGCCTTTGCATTCGATAAACAGTTAAATAAGGTTGACTTTCCCACATTCGGCAATCCAACAATTCCACACTTTAATCCCATAACACGTTTTTAAACAAGGCGGCAAAGATAGTTTGATAATTTGAAAATGACCTATTTTTAGGGCGGAGGAGAAAAGATCAAAAGGTTTACCAAAATGCACCTGTTTAGGTCAGGCGGTAAATCGGAATAATCGGAAGTAATGCAATAAATTAATGATCCTGTTTTATTCATAATATCTGTAATTCGCAGTGCTAAAATGATAAATAGTTAATGGTTATTGGTTAATAGTTAATAGTTATTCGTAAATCGTACTTCGTAAATCGTATCCCGATAGCTATCGGGACATAAATCGTACATCAAAATGCAATTAAGTTTTTGGGAAAAAAACACGTGGTTCAGGGATATTGATGTTGCTGTTATTGGAAGTGGTATTGTAGGATTAAGCGCCGCCATTGCTCTTAAAGAGAAAGATAAACATCTGAGGGTTCTTGTTATTGATAGAGGTTTTCTTCCATATGGTGCCAGCACCCGTAATGCCGGTTTTGCTTGTTTTGGTAGTCTTTCGGAGTTAATTGACGACATGCGTATCATGCAGGAGCCGGAGGTAATTCACCTGGTAAGCAGAAGATGGAATGGTTTAAAAAAGTTGCGAAGCATGTTGAAAGATCCGCATATTGGATATGAAGGATATGGCGGTTATGAAGTATTTACCTCTGCAGAAAAGGAGAGTTATCAGTATTGCCTGAATCAGATGGAATATTTTAATACACTCTTATTTGATATTACCGGAATCAGAAATATATATTCCTCCTGTGATGAAAAATCGAAAGAATTTGGACTAAAAAATGTGGAGCATTTAATTTTAAATAGCGGGGAAGGACAAATTGATACCGGAAAAATGATGGAAGCCCTATTACATAAAGCACGTCAACATCATATAAATGTTTTAAATGGTATTGATATTTTATCCTTTCAATCGGAAAATAATAAGGTGTTATTGGAAACAAAACAAGGCTTTTCATTTACCTCAAAAAAGATGCTGATTACTACCAATGGTTTCGCAAAAAGATTATTGCCGGAGCTGGAAGTAGAAGCAGCACGTGCACAGGTTTTGATTACTGAACCTATTGAACATTTAAAATTAAAAGGTTCTTTTCATTATGATAAAGGCTTTTATTATTTCCGAAATGTTGGAAACAGGGTTCTGTTTGGTGGTGGACGTAATCTGGATTTTAAGAAGGAGGCAACCGATGAATTTGGACTTACCGAAGTGATTCAGAATAAACTGGATGAATTGCTGCGTACGATGATTTTGCCCGGTATTAAATATAAAGTAGAACAACGCTGGAGCGGTATTATGGGACTTGGACCTGTTAAAAGCACCATTATAAAAGAACTGCAAACGAATATTTATTGTGCAGTTCGTATGGGAGGTATGGGTATTGCTATTGGTAGTTTGGTAGGAGAAGATGCAGCAGAATTGGTATTGAAAAATGGAATCAATTAATCAAAAGACCTGTTAAATAATCCAACATTTTACCATTATAATAATTGCACATCACTTCCAAATTTAATGACAGAAACTGCTTTGATAAAATTAAATAAACTAAATTTCTAACGTTAAAGCGGATTGCTTTGTTGAAATGAAATATTATTTTCTGTGAGAAACGATTTTATTACATCAGCATGAATACATTGTCCAACATGTAAAAACGGGGTGTTGGTTACTTTTTTAGTAGAACCTACGCTCTGAATTTCGAAATTTTCAAGATCGAATCCAAGGTGCAAATGTCTGGTAGAACTTTGCATGCCATATATCAAACCATTTTTATCAAATAATGGCCCACCGCTTTGCCCCCGCAAACCCGGTGTACTCATCTCAATCCCTCCTATTTTTCCGAATTGTGAAATTAATCGGGTAACTATACCATCAATCGGGAACGAAGGTGAGTTTGCATTACCATCACGTGTCCACTCAATTTCATCAGCCTGATAGTTATAATGATAATTCGTAAATTCAGGGAATGGAAAACCAAGCCGGCATAATCCCTTGCCCTGCTTAACAGTTTCGTCTTTAATGAAGCTGGCAAATCCCTGATAAAGCTTTTGGGTGAATCCTTTAAAACGGATAATAGCTAAATCATGCTGTGGATGTAAATAGCAATCAAAACTGGTGATGCGATCGAAACAGTGGACAAAACTACTTTTCATCTGAATCATTACTCCCGGTTTATATCCGAATTGCAATTCCATTTGTTTCAGATTTTCCTCATAATGTTCATCGCTCTTTAAACGAAATCTTGCCTGAATGAACAGCTGGTATTGCTGATTGAGTTTTTCAGCATGCATCAAATGTTCTGCAACATGACGACAGGTAACTGCAACACCATCATCATTTACAAAAAAAAGTGTAGCAGCGCCCGGAAAAGCTTTATTGCTGCCATAAGCACGCATGATGCTATGAACAGGACGGGTAAAACGACTGACTAACTCAACTGCATTTTCAAACATATAACCTCTTTTTAGTCGGGTACGAAGATAATCCAAATAATTCTCTGGTATGACGCCAATACTTTATCTAAAGCTTGATCATAATACTGAAAGATAAGGTTTATTCTAAAATCAGAAAGTAGTCATTAGCTAAAAGTGAACTTAGTCTCCATGGAAAATAAAGATGATTTGAACTTTTATTTACCGGGATTATAATATATTTGATTCGACAATTGAATATTAAAAACTAAAATCAACCTATGAAACCAGCAATGAAATACGGACTTATTAGCGGCGGTGTTGCTATAATCTGGTCGTTATTAATGTATGTTACAGAGCTTAACCGTAGCGAATCAGCTCAAATGATAAATATTATTTCACTTGCCTTCACTATTTTATTTATGGTGCTTGCAATCAACGAACACAAGGCCACAGAAGGCAAAGGATGGATAACATTCGGAAAAGCTTTTAGTACTGCCTTTAAAGTGGGTTTGATTGGAGGAATAATCGGCGTTGCATTTTACTATGTATACATAACTGCTATTGATCCCGCTTTCATTGATTTTCAAAAGCAAATGCAGATGGATAAAATGGCGGAACGTGGTATGGATGAAGCAACCATTGAGCAGGGCATGAAACAAGCAGCATTTTTTATGACACCCTGGATGCAGGTCATTTTCGGAATGATTTTCTGGCTCTTTATCAGTGCATTATTATCATTGGTGGTTGCAGCAGTTAAAAAACACCCGAATCCGGAAGAAATAGCCTGATGCAAACGGAACAGGCATATAAAAGAAAAGGCAGTCGTAATGACTGCCTTTTCTTTTATGGTAGATAAGCTGTTATTTTCTCCAGCTTCTTTCGTCTGATACAGTAAGCTTCTTACGACCCTTTTTTCTGCGGGCAGCAAGCACCCGACGGCCATTAGCTGTGCTCATTCTCTCACGGAATCCATGCTTATTTCTACGTTTTACTAGCGAAGGCTGAAAGGTACGTTTCATTTTCTTTTTTTATTAAGGGTTGCAAAAATAGAAAAATATCTCTTTAAGCCAAATAAAGTAACATAGTATTTTTCAAAAAGAAGGAAGAAAAATTAAAGACTTGGTTTCAAAGAACTGTTCTTCAAAATAACCGGAAACCGGAATGTTTTTAATCTTCCGAAAACCCTTAAGCTCCTCTTTAAGATCACCTCCCTTTAAAGCAATCAATCCGCTATTCTGTTGTTTTTTAATACTTTGCATCGTCCATTTAACCAGATCAGTTAAGGATGCAGTTGCCCGGCTTATCACAAAATCAACTTTATCAGGAAGCAATTCAGCCCGGCTGTTTATCGCTTTTACATTATTCAGCCCTAATTCTAAGGCAACATTTTCTACAATTTTTATTTTTTTCCCAATGGAATCAACCAATAAAAAAGAGGTTCCGGGGAATAATATAGCAAGTGGGATGCCCGGAAATCCACCACCGGTGCCAACATCCATCACCAATTGCCCCTCCTTAAAGGTTATAAACCTGGCAATGGCCAATGAATGCAGCACATGTCGCTCATAAAAATGCTCCATGTCTTTTCTGGAGATGACGTTTATTTTGGCATTCCAGTCTGCATACAAATCACCTAAACGGGCAAAACGACCTTTTTGAACTGTAGTAATTTCCGGGAAGTACTTAGTTATAATATCTACTTTATCCATAGGTGTAAAATAAAATGGCAACCCGCAAAGGTTGCCATTTTTAGAATATAAGTTGGATGTTTAATGATTTACATATTCCGTATTCTTCATAATCTGATACAGAAACTCACGAGCACGGAATAATTGTGCTTTAACCGTTCCTAATGGCAGATTCAACTCAACGGCAATTTCTTCATAGGATAACTCCTGGTAGTAACGTAATTCCACCAGTTTACGGTAACGTGGTTTTAATTTGTCCACCACTTCTTTCATGGTGTCCTTGCGTTGCTTTTTCATTAAAAAGTCGTCCGGTCCGGGACCTTCTGATCTTACTTCCAGTGTAATTTCCTGTCCGTCCTCATTCTCAATACCACGATCAATTGCCATCAGCATTTTACGCTTTTTGCGGATGAAATCGATACAATTATTGGTAGCTATTTTAAACAACCAGGTGCTGAACGCATAGTCCGGTGTATACTGTTTGATATTTTTAAATGCCTTTCCAAAAGCCTCAATGGTTAAATCCTCTGCATCGTCACGGTTATTCACCATCTTTAAAAGCATGTAGTAAATGGAATCTTTATACCTTGACATTAACTCTGCATAGGCTTTCTGATCACCATCATTCATGGCACGGCATACCAGCTTGAAATCCTTAATGGCTTTGTCAGAAAGATGCTGAATGCCATCGTCCTGTAATAGTGGGAGTTGCTCCATGATTTCTTTTTTCGGTTGTGGTTTTTTTGGTAATGTAGACTTGGTAAACTTTACTCTGTTTGAGGTTTCTGTTTGCATTACTTCCATGTTTTAGTTTTGAATAAGAGGCTGGAAACTGATAAAACCGGATAACTGAATGCAGTAAAAGCGTCAAAAACGGGAGTCAACCAGATCAGGTCATTCTCCTTTAGTTTTTGCATTCCTTTACCGAAAACGATCATTTGGATTATCAGTCTGATTGTGAACATGGATACGATCACCTCAGGGTATTGTTTCAATATTAAGAGAATAATTGTAAGAACGTAGAATCCCGTTAGCGACAAAAAGTAGGCCCCTATATAACGCTGGTCACTTCCTTTATAGTGTACTCCGGCACTCATATGACGGCGTTTCTGGTGTAACCAAGCTGTATATGAGGCTTTGGGCTTTGATTCAGTAAACGAAGATGGTGATAAACTAACTGCCGTATTGGTACGAGATGCAGTTTCATTGACAAACAGGTCATCATCACCGGAAACGATATGATAATGGCTGGCAAAACCCTTATTGGCAAAGAAAAGCGACTTTCTATATGCCAGATTTCTGCCAACACCCATATAAGCTTTCCCATTCAAAGCTCTGCCTAAAAAGAACAGTGCATTATAAACCGTATCGAATCGAATCCATTTATTAAGCAGACCGGCTTCCTTAGCGTAGGCACCATAACCAATTACCAGATCCTTTCCATCGACAAAATGACCTGCCATTTCCTTAATCCATGATTTTGAAACCGGCTTACAGTCTGCATCGGTCATTAAAAACAAATCATGATCGGCACCTTTTATGCCCAACGTTAAAGCCAGTTTCTTACCATGAGGATATTTTTCCTGCTCCTTAATGGTTACAATCTTTAACTGCGGATAAGCATCTGCCATTTCCTCCAGATAAGTTGCCGACTCATCCCACGAACAGTCATTAACTACTACCACTTGATACTTTGGATAATCCTGATCTAAAACAGAAGGAAGAAACGTACGAAGATTCTTATATTCGTTTCGTGCACAAATAATCACAGAAACAGGCAGTGTACCTGCATTTCCATTAGCCACTGCTTTAAAACCAACCGCTGATAGTTGAAACAACAGATAGCCAAACTGCACAATTGCAGTTAAGCCAAATAATACTAATAATCCCTGCCCCAGTTGTATCAGATCCATATCTAAGAAGGACAAATGTATCAGGACACCCCAGAAGCATTCAGCGTAACACCAACTAAATATCAACATGATTTTATTAACAACTATCATCAGTGATTCTGTCTATTAACGGCTGTTGAGAGACGATAACAATTAGCAGATTAGGCGATTAGCAGATTAGCAAATTAACAGATTTAAGATTAGCAGATTGGTTGATTAGCAGATT
>JANOBN010000041.1:0-2805 GCA_031411675.1 Bacteroidota bacterium
AAGGTAAGCAGGGAGAAGCTGATGCATTAAAAGCGGAAGCACTAAAAGTTGCTGATGAAAATCAATTAAACACTTACGGTTATGCATTGCTTGCTCAGGACAAAAAAACAGAGGCAATTGAAATATTCCGGATGAACTTAAAACGATATCCCGATTCATGGAATGTTTATGACAGCCTTGCAGAATGTCTGGAGAAAACCGGCGACGTAAACGGTGCTGTTACTAATTATAAATTAGCCCTTAAAAAAGCACCGGAAGCGCAGAAAAAGCGAATAACGGATACTATAAATAAGCTGGAAGGAAAGTAAAGGTTATTTTCTCACCTGTCTTTTTCTGCTATGATTACACAGCATTTCTTACATTTCTTACAAGATATACATGGGAGGAAGCACATGATCTCCCTTTTAAAGCATAACAGTTTTTGAATGTATTTTTACTTAAACTCAAGGTATGCTTTAATTATTTTCATGGTTTTTAATTTTGTATTGTTAAAAACATTTACTTTACAAATAATAAACAGCCTAAGATAACCACCCGACATTTCCAGAACCTCTTTTTTAGCCCACCAAAGAGTTGAATTCTTCTATTTTCTTTTATTTATTGAATTTCTGTTAAAATTAGTATTTATTGTTTGTCCACATGAATTTGATTTCATGTGCAATTGTAAAGGCTCTCTCTAATTGAATTCAATAACAAATATAAATTAAAGTTGTAAATTTTTTTAAAATTCTTTTACTATGAATTATATGGAAAAAACATTAAATCCCGGCCTTCAAATTAACCTGAGGAAGCCGGGGAGGTTGCGATGTAATTAGATCATTTAAATTTCAAATCTAATTTTCATCGTAAAAAAATCATCATATGAAAAAATTTATATTTTTATTTGTTATTTTCATTAATATTATAACAAAATCCGCTCAGTCACAGCCTCCAAATGTTATATATTACCAGTTTGAAGGAGGTTCTTATATACCTGTAGGAGGCCTTTGTCCATCTTGCACATTAACTGTAGTTCCTGGAACAGTTCTTAGTTCTTCATCAACAACTCCAGTTGTTGATGACTATTTGGATTTTAGCTTACCTAATGATGTTTTATCCACCGGTTCAAGTGCTACATTAGTCACTACTGCTGGTGTTACAATTCAAATGTTAATTAATTTGGATCCAATTTACGGATTGCAGAGGAAAAACACCTTGTTTACAATACAAAATGGAACTCAAACTATTAGTGCACATATTGAATATAGTGCTATTAAATTTACTACTACCAATTCATCAGGAGATTCACATACAATGTTGGTACGCTTAGGCGGAAATGGTCCACAATCTTGGAACTATTATCTTAATCCAACAAGATCATCAAATTGGCATATGTTAACATTTGTATATAGTGGAGATAACTCAACCCCGGGAACGGCTTATAAAAAAGTTTACATTGATGGATTATTACCGGGAGATTATGCAGGGGGCAGCACATTGATAAGTTCGAGCTTCCATGTTGTTGATGCTAACGTTGACGCAGACTTGACTAATGCGGATATACTAGGAAATTTTGATAGAATTATAATAAGCGGTGCTGCAACAGTTGATCAGATTAAAGGATATTATGATGAATTTATTATTTACCCAACCATAAGGACGGCAGCACAAATTTATAATGATTATCTAGATGCAGCTGGCGGAAGTCATTATACTTTCGGATCGTATACAGGATCACTTCCATTATCAGATGTATCAGGTCCAATTGATATTGATGAATATCCTTTAAATTATTCGAGTGGTAATGATTACAGCTTATGCGCTTCACCTGTTGATCAACTTCAGTCTTTTCCCCTAGCAAGATTTAAAGAAAGTCACAAGTTACTAAGAAACGTTAATTGGGCCAAATGCTCTTGGATGTCTGGAATTATCGGTAGTGGTTCAGCCGACCCAGCAGAAGTTGAAATGGCAGTTGACATTCAAAATGAATTGGCCGAAAACTGGAATTACTATTACAATTTTACGGAAAATGCATCATCATGGGCTGGTACATTATCAGGTACCGTCGATGTGACAACCGATTTAAATGTTGCATACATTGATGATATTAATTCTTCCGGCAAGGATTATCCTCTTGCTGGATTACTTTATCGCGCTCAATTGGATGTAACAAATCACCCTCATCCAATTATCATAATTGCACTAATATTTCAGGATATAGTGGTGGAGTACCTAATCCTTTTTCCCTTATTAGATCTCCTGCATTAGAAGATACTCCTGTTTCAGGATATCCTCAATGTACTGTAACCGCAGGCTCACTTTATCCCAGGGATAATTCAACTAATCGTATTTATCCTGGCGAAGTCAATTCTCCTGCTTGGTCACCGCTTTCAACAAATAGGTCCATTTATAAGGATGATGGCGTTGAAACAGCGCGAATTATTAATGAATTTAAGAATTCATCGAATTCTTACTGGTTAACCAATTCATCAGTGCAGCGGATTAAAATGTTAAGTGAGAATAATGAAATTGTTAGACCATACAGCAATTCATTGCTAGAAGGCATAACGGTATTTCACAATGATAGGATCCTTGTTGGTATTGATGATGTTGGATTATCCAATGTAGAGAACATGAAATTGTATCAGTCGTTTGCCAAATCTAATATAGATAATGACTATAGGCAAGAAATACTTACAAGCGGATCTTTAGGCTTAAATAATGATGTTATTTTCATGAATTATGCTGTTGATGGGTACATGGCTGACTTTTTCAGACAGGTTAAAAATAGATTTTATATCTTAACCTCAATGAAAAACGCATATG
>JANOBN010000042.1:0-1508 GCA_031411675.1 Bacteroidota bacterium
ATGTATCATACACCAGTGGCATAAAACCATACATGTCACTCTCTGTCATTTTTGTCTGGTCGATCGTTAATGGTTCGATACCGGAAATGATCTTGAAGTATGCGGCCATGGGAATGAAATCGCCTGCTGCACCTTTCATGATATGCCCATAACCTGCATGTACAAGCATCTTGGCAGTGGTGTCGTGTTTCTTCATAAAATCAACAAGGTTTTCCGCCTGTGCATATTCGCGCCGGTTAACTGTGTTGTTGCGTGCCGTATCTTCATACGGCACGAGTGTATATCCCAGTTCCAATGCTTTTCTGACAAGTTCACCTGCAACAGGTTCGCTTGTATAATAACCTGTGTATGCATCAAGTTTAGTAGGTGCGTTACGGCGAAAGTTTGAGAACATTTCCATAGCGAGGTATCGAAATCCCTGCTGGTATAATTCTTCGAGCAATGAAGCAGTGAAAGCACGGTGGGCTGGATTATCATGCGACTCATTGATCATGACAACACGGTTACTCTTTGCTTTGCTGAGAATGTATTTACGTGCGTCGGTGTACAAAAAATCACCATCAACCTTTGTTAGGGTATCCAGGTATTCTTTGGTTATACCCGTTTGTTTTTGGCGATATAACTTTTCCAGTTCAAGTACAGAAGCCTGATCACCGGTGAATGAAAGCGCCTGTTTTACATTATCGATATAGAAAGAAGTATCAGCTTTTAATAATGTTTGTTCGTTATAAAAAGCTTTGTATAGGGGAAGAAAATAATGGCGCGTACCTGAAAAATTACGGCTGGTATCAATAACCTCTTTTTTCTGAGCGAAAGTTTTTAATTCTTTGTAAGCCTCACTGAATTGTGAGAAGGAGTAACCTGATAAAAGAAGTAATAAGAATAGTAAACATTTTCTCATGCAATTGTGTTTGTGCAAGGTTACTATAATGCTTGTTAGCAAAATTCTAAAGATATGCCGCCAAGTTGCTTTTTAACACTTCAATACCCGCTGAAGCACTCATTTCAATTGCAGTAAGATTATGGATCGACCTTATTGCAGGAATATTTTTATCAATAATAAATTTTGGTATTTCCGGAGGCGCATAATTTAATAATCCTGCAGCGGGATATACCACCAGTGACGTACCGATCACAACAAAAATATCTGCCGTTCCTGCGATACCTGCGGCGATCTCTATCGTCGGCACAGGTTCTTCAAACCAAACAATATGTGGACGAAGCTGCCCACCATCTTCTGCTACATGCCCCAAAAAAATATCCTCCCTTATTTCATACACTAAATTTTCGTTTATTACACTTCGCATCTTAAAAATTTCTCCATGCAAATGCAATACATTTTTACTGCCGGCACGTTCGTGTAAATCATCAATATTCTGCGTAATAATTTGCACATCAAAATGCTCTTCCAATTCTGCCAATATAAAATGTGCAGCATTAGGTTTCGCTTTTGCCACATCTTGTCTGCGTAAATTATAAAACTCCAAAACCTTTTCTGGATCAGCTGC
>JANOBN010000043.1:0-3520 GCA_031411675.1 Bacteroidota bacterium
CCCTGAGCAACATACCACCTTTAAGCTGGGTGTACAAAATTTGTTAAATAATAAGCACTATGAGGTTTATGGAGGGCCGCTGGTAGGCCGTTTGGCATATTTTCAGGTGACAGTAGAGATCAACTAATCAGCTACTTAAAGGGTTTTTCATGAAGAATCATGTCTGCTTCTGCTTAATACGAAGTATTCATTAATCGATAATTATCAATTGTGGAAATTACTACTTTTACAAAAAACAATTTAATCTAATTATGATGAAACGTCTACTTATTATTGCCTGCTTAACTATGATCTCCATCTCCGGATTTGGTCAGCGTTATCTAAACGAAATTTTTACGAATGCTGATCTTACTATTACACCCAATGTTGTGTATGGTAACAACTTCCAGTTTCTTACCGGTGCTCCGGTTGCCACAGATCTTTTAATGGATGTTTACGAACCGAATCAATCGATTGATCCGCTCAGTAATCGTCCGGTAATTGTTTATCTGCATACCGGCAGTTTCCTTCCTCCTATTGTGAACGGAACACCTACCGGCTGGAGATATGACAGTACGGTTGTTGAGAATTGTAAACAATTCGCCCGTCGTGGTTATGTTGCCATTGCAGCAACTTATCGAATGGGCTGGAATCCGGTTGCAGTTGATCAGGATGTAAGAACGGGTACCTTATTGCAAGCTGTTTATCGCTCTATTCAAGATGCGAAAGCTTGTGTTCGTTACATCTACAAGACTTCTTCCGGTGGAGGAAATACATTTGGTATAGATACTAACGCCATCATTTTAGGCGGTCAGGGTTCAGGTGGTTATATTGCACTTGCTTATGCAACACTTGACAAAACGAGTGAAATCAATCTTCCAAAATTTTTATCGAATACCAATAATGCAACTTATGGCTTTGTACAAGGGCAATCATACATCAATCAGAGTTTAATTGGTGACTTCGATGGCTTCGGTGGAAATCCTGCATTAAACAATGCGAATAATAGCGTAGGTTATAGTGATGTGGTTCATTTTGCATTCAATTTAGGAGGTGCAATTGGCGATAGTATATGGCTGGAGCCGGGTGATGTTCCTATGGTTGCATTCCATGTAATTGGTGACCCGTTTGCACCATATGATAATGGTGTGGTTATAGTACCAACAACCGGTCAGTTTGTAGTTAACGTTAGCGGTAGTGCAACTGTCATCAGAAAAGCAAATCAGTTTGGAAACAACAACTGCTTTATTAACGCCGGCTTTACAGATCCATATACTGTTCGTGCTTATCAGTTAAATGGTGGTCAGGATGGTTTATTCCCGTTAGAAACAAATCCTGCACAACAAGCAGGTCCATGGGAATGGTTTGACAGTACTGCAACTGTTATGTTCGCACAGGCATTGGGTTATCCTGCTTCTCAGGGTACAACGGTTTATCAAAATGCACTGATAACAAATCCTGATATGAGTAAAGCAAAAGCAATGGCTTATATTGATACCATTCAGAATTATGTAAACCCGCGTATTGTTTATTGCTTAGGCCTGAATAATGTTGGCATTAACGATAATCAGGCTGTAGCAGCAAGTATTCATGCAATTCCTAATCCTTCCAATGATAATATTACGATCAATTTAACTCAGCAGGAAAATAAAATTACTTCTTTACAGTTATTTGATGTTACCGGCAGAGTTGCAAAAACCATCAACGGCATTGATGCAAATTCTATTGTAATAAACAGAAACGGAATGGATGCAGGTATATATTTTGCTGTTATAAAAACAGAGCATGGTACCACTACAATTAAAATTATGTTTAACTAAATATCGTTATCCCGAAAAATGCCCTGTTGGTTAAACAGGGCATTTTTTTTGTTTCATACAATCATTAATCACTTTATCGCTCAAGCACCATACATTTGAAACGTTATCAACTATTATTTCTTTTACTTATGTTGACTACCATTTCATGGTCGCAGGAACGTGTGACCACTTTTGGTTTTGTTGCCAAGCCTATTTTTCCCAGCAAATACTTCAGAACAGGACCCATAGAATCATCCGATAATAATGTTGGATTTAAAATAAGTCAGTTATCAGGGTTTAGCGCCGGTGCTGTTATACGCAAAGGAATTACGCGGACATTATCGATTGAAACCGGAATAAGTTATGTGAAGAGAAACTTTGAACTTCAGATAACAGACTCCGCTTTTGAAGGCACTTCTGACTATAAAATTATTGGCTATGAAGTGCCATTGCAGGCATTAGTATTTGTGCAGCTAAGCAGAGAAATCTGGATGAATGTGGCGCTTGGCCCTTCTATCGATATTTTTCCAAGTGATATTAGGACCACCGGCAGTTATTTTGTTCAGGAAACACGCAGAAAAAGTGCCCGGAATATTTTAAATGCAGGAGTAATTGCCAACATGGGTTGGGAATGGAGAACGAAAAAAAGCGGCTACTTTTATCTGGGAGCTAGTTACCACCGGTCATTCTCCAATATATATATTACTCATGTAGCATACATCAGGAAACCGCAATCAACCTCAGCAGATGCGCTTAATTCTACTCCATTAAACGGCGATTATTTTACGTTTGATTTGAGGTATTATTTTCATGAAAATGCTGCACCTAAAAAAATAAAGAAATAAACTTCCTTTATTTAATTTCAATTCTTCTGGTTTCTTCCATTCCTTCTACTTGAACTGTAAGTAAATAAATACCGGAAGAAAGCTTATCTGTATTAATAGCAACTTTTCTATCAGCATTAACACGGAACTTCTCCTGAATTAACGTTGTTTTACCGGTAATATCTGTTACCCTGATAATTCCATTTGCATTTACCTGAGCGGCAATTTCAATGGTTATATTTTTATCGGCAGGCACAGGATATATATTCTTAATATATGCCCCTCCATTATTGTATAACTCATCAAGGGAAGAAGTACCGGACCCGGTTAAAAAACCAAATTTCTCGGAATTAAATCCTGTCACGCTTCCGTTGAAATAACGTACTCTCCAGTATAATTGGGTATTTATCGGGAGACTGCTTACTTGTTTTGTTGTAGTTGTAATTCCGGTAATATTAGAAGTATAAGGCAAGGTGAACAAAGTATCTGTATCAATCTGAAGATTGTAAGAGGTAATATTTGGTACAGCAGACCATTGGAAAATAGGATTGGAAGGAACACCAACAGCATTATTCGGAGGGCTAATTAATTGTGCAGGACCACCTGTTGTAAAAGTGAAAACAGTTGACCAGCTACTCTGATGCCCGCCATTATCCGTCTGAACACGCCAATAATATTGGGTATAAGGTTGTAATCCTGCAACTGAAGCAGTATTTACTCCTGCTCTTTTGCTAATGGAAACTGTACCAAAAGTAGAATCTGTGCTCACCTGCAAATAATAAAGTACTGCATCAGAAACTGCTCCCCACTGAAATAAAACGCCGGCAGGAATATTTAATGCCTGATCGGCAGGAGCAGTAAGTACAGGTTGAACAGGTATAGTATCATTAACACCAAGATACGTAACAAACATTTCAA
>JANOBN010000044.1:0-2436 GCA_031411675.1 Bacteroidota bacterium
GTTCAAGGCGCGCAGAGCTTTTACGGCTACCCATTTTCGCCTGCATTTCCTTAACAGCATCTGTAAAGGCTAGTGATGCAAAATTTTTTGCCATAATTCAGTTGAAGAGTAGTTGTGATTTAAAATCGGAAGTGTATTAATTCAACTCAACTTTCGATTCGTTATAATTGACGTTCTGATTCCAAAATGGATAAATCATTGATACTTGCAAATCTTTTGCGCATAAGACCATTTTCATCAAATTCCCACAGTTCATTTCCATAACTCCTGAACCATTCACCTGCATGGTTGTGCCATTCATATTCAAAACGTACCGCCATACGGTTTTCACGAAATCCCCATAATTCTTTTTTTAGTTTATAGTTAAGTTCTTTTTCCCACTTCTGCTTTAAGAACTCTTTAACAGCAACTCTTCCATTAATGAAATCTGTTCTGTTACGCCATTCGGTGTCGATGGTGTAAGCCAGACAGACTCTTTCAGGATCTTTACTATTCCAGGCATCTTCAGCGAACTGCACTTTTTGTAGAGCTGTTTCAATCGTAAATGGAGGAAGGGGATGTCGTTGTTCCATAATTATTTTTGTCGTTTACAATACATTTAAAACGGGCATTGTTTAGTGAATGCACTTTGGAGTATAGCATAAAACTTTGCAATCCGCACTTAACAATTTTTATTTGAGATTGGATTTATGCAAGTGCATGAACACTATTCTGCGAAGCGAAATAGCGAAGACCGGATTAAGATCCGATCTTCGTTAGTATATGATTTACATTTAGTATTAGTTCAAACTTGTTTCAGCTTCCAATGCAGGAGCTAATGGAAAATCTACCGGCACTTGCGTTAAATTATGCAGGTAGTTCATTGCCGTTTTATCGCTCACCTGTAAGATAAGGTCAACGAGATTTTCGTTGGTATAACCTTGGGCAAAAAAATCTTCTACCAAAATGCTATCCACATTGCCGCGATTTTTAGTGATGCTTTTCGCTAGCTTTACCAGCACATTTAATTTTGCATCGTTAGCTTTGCCACGTCTGATATCCATAAGTTGATCATCAGAGAAGCCATTCATTTTTCCTATAACGGTATGAGCACTTTTACAGTACAAGCAATTATTAACTTCACTTACAATTAAGTTAACTGCTTCTTTTTCTTTATTGCTTAAAGAGGTTTTCGCATTTTGATAGGCCAGGTATCGGCCCAATCCGTTACTTGAATACCCGATAGTAGCATATAGGTTTGGAACGAAGCCTAGTGCTTTGTTTAGATTATCGAAAAGGGTTTGATTAGCCGGAACAACTTCATCTCTTGTAGGAACTGCAAATTTTTTCATCGTTTTATTTTTTAAAGTTTATTGTCGTTATTGACAATGCAAAGGTGCATCTACAATGAAGCTTTAAAAATGGATGATTAACGCTGATGGATGGACAATTTTCTTTTGTGGGTTATGATACTGTTTTGTACTCCAAGGTTTCTTTGCGGCAGGGATAGCAGCGGAAATCCTTTTTTGCTGATGGGATGCTGTCATACCACCAGCAAAAAGATTGGAGTGGATAGCCCGGTGCCCCTGACCGCGAAGCGCGTCAGGGGCAGCCGCCATAAAATATCAAATTATAGACAGTAAGAACAAGCCACGCGGCAAAGCGCTGATTAAAATCTTGTTTTACGCTTCGATTTTGTCAAAGGTGAAGCCTTCCTGATGGAAGTGTTCTAAAACTTTCGGGAGCGTATAGAGCATATTGGGAGATGCTTTTAAGCTATCATGAAACACCACAATGGATCCATTTCGGGAATGGCGCAGAACATTATCAAGAACTTGCTCCTTAGAAATATTTATATCGAAATCGCAACTGATCACATCCCACATGATGATCCGATATTTTTTGCGCACGGAGAAAAGTGTTGGTGGTGTGAGCTTACCATGCCACTTAGCCATTGCCCTGCCCCTCCCCGGCTTCCGTCTCCTCAGCGAGCTTTACCACCTCTGGCCACGTCGGCGACTGGGTGCGCTCCTCGTTGACGATCTTACTCAGCAAGGCATCACCCTTGCCGGTGCGCTGCCGCAGGATGGGCAGGTAGTTGGGCGGCATCCGTTGCCGCATGGGCTTCGGCGGGCTTTCGACCGCCGGCCCCGAATCGGGGTTTTTCATTCTGGCTTGTGGTTTGGTTAGTTACCTTGCGCGGGCTAGTCAGTGGCTAGCCGTGCAAATGTATTGCAAGACTTGGCACATTGTACCAAGTCTTGCAAAAAAAATTTCCACACCCATCAATGAACACCTTCGCCGACCGTCTCAAGTACGTGTTTGAAACCTTGCGTTTCAATGCCAATTCGTTTGCAAAAGCGGCCGGAGTGCCCCCTAACACCATTTACAACATCATACGAGACGGCAAGAACCCAACGGGGGAGACTTTGCAAAAAATTTTCAAAGCCTTGCCAG
>JANOBN010000045.1:0-1699 GCA_031411675.1 Bacteroidota bacterium
GTACCATCACCATCACGGAAATGTTCGGCAACCGTAAGTCCTGATAAAGCTACACGGGCACGGGCTCCCGGAGGCTCATTCATCTGACCAAATACCAGAGTAGCTTTTGATTCTTTCAGTTTTTCATAATACACTTTTGAAAGATCCCATCCGCCTGCTTCCATGCTATGTTTGAAATCATCACCATAATTAATAACGCCTGATTCAAGGAATTCACGGAGCAGATCATTTCCCTCACGGGTACGCTCCCCTACACCGGCAAATACCGAAAGACCGGAATATGCTTTGGCAATATTATTTACCAATTCCATAATCAATACTGTTTTTCCCACACCTGCACCTCCGAACAAACCGATCTTTCCACCTTTTGCATAAGGCTCCAATAGATCGATTACCTTGATACCGGTAAAAAGTACTTCAGCTTCAGTACTAAGGTCTTCAAAACGCGGAGGATCGCGATGAATAGAAAGTCCGTTTTCCTTGGAAACCGATTTCATACCATCCACAGCTTCACCTACCACATTAAAAAGACGACCCTTAATAGCGTCGCCGGAAGGCATTTTTATAGGGGAGCCGGTTGCGATAACATCCATTCCTCGAACTAAACCATCTGTAGAGTCCATGGCAATTGCACGAACCGTGTCTTCGCCGATATGCTGCTGACATTCCAAAACAATCTTTTGTCCATCAGGACGATTGATTTCCAATGCCTCAAGGATATTTGGCAATTGAGAACCTTCAACGTCAAAACTTACATCGATTACCGGACCGATAACCTGTACTATTCTACCTTTATTCATAATCTGGAAGTTTGATTTTAGATGATTTACCTTGCGGTAAGCGGGCGCGAAAGTAGTGGAAAAATGAAAACGACAGCCCTAATCCCCACACTTTTTTAAGTATGAATTTATGAACAGAAATGACTGCTATAGAAAGATGTAAAATGCGGGAATCAGAAAAGTGAAATAAGTTTCGGTAAAACGGTAAATAACACCAGACCAGTCCTTAACGGCAACTATATAAATATAAACCCTGTCCGAAGTGGATCCATGGCAAGAATTACATCCTCCGGTTAATATAGGCTCCAGCATATTCTCCCTGTTGCCGGTTGGCGATACTATTGATGGATAAAGCCCTTTGCCCCAGTTAATGTCATGCCCGGTATAAAAATTTCCTTGTTTATCAGAAACAATGGATGCGACTAATGCCCCTTTTGCTTCAGATTCGGTGTATAATTCGATTGTGCACCCGGAAAATGGTGTTGATAGATCATCATAATAGGCTGTTCCGCCAATGTTTAAACAACCATCACCGCCCCCTGTTCCTGAATGACAATTCAGGCAATTTAGTCCCTTATTATGACTTGCAGCTCCTCCACCGGAACTGGTCCCGCCGGCGCGACCACAGCCATGCTTACAAGAGATAATTGAAGTAGAAAATATATAAATCAGGGCAATTATAAATAGTTTTAAGGGCAGTTTTTTCAGCTTACTTTTTTTCACGGACTGAAATTAAGGATTTTACCATTGGTTTTGCAATAAACTATTTACAACAGGAATAAATACACATTCAATGATAAAAAGGCTATGCTGACTGAGAAATAATTGTTGCTGTTCATCCATTCCAGCCGCAGCGTTAATTCAGTATGAGTTTATTGATATTTTTGCGAAGTGAAGGTATTCAATAGTCTCGATGATTT
>JANOBN010000046.1:0-4740 GCA_031411675.1 Bacteroidota bacterium
GAAAAGATTTTTTCTGTTGATTTTCTAGTGTGCGAATATATAAGGATAAACGTAAATTAATTGTATTTCAAACATCAAATTTATTGTAAAATAACTGCTTTTTTTACAATAAATTTGATGTTTGAAATACAATTAATTTACGTTTATCCTTATATATTCGCACACTAGAAAATCAACAGAAAAAATCTTTTCAAAGTCAATAACTAAAATTAACATAGCGTTACTAACTACGTTAAACACATTCATAACAAATTCTGATAGCTTAAATTCAAAATGACGATTTATAATTTTCTGTTAAAGTCGAACATCCGCTTCACTTTAATGGATACCGAGATAGTAGGCACAAAGGCAGCTGTAGTTGCCAAAGAAAAAGGGGTAAGAGTTTCCAAGGTTATTGAACACCCCTGGCATAAAAAGCAAAAGAAAGCCTACCTGGCTAATGACTTTCCGGAGTCGTTTGCCGATGAGTTAATCAATATAGTACTGGAACATTTTGTAGGGAAGAAGACTAAATAACAGTAACAACGTAAACCGGACTGCCGGTATTTTTTTTCTGCTTTGAAATAATTTCCATTATTGACATTGTTGGCGTTTTCCAATAACAATTCTGGTGTGATGTAATCATGAAAAAATAAACATTTAACTTGCCGAAATTATATTTTCTTTTATATAAAGTATATCTGAAAGTGAGAACATCCATATACAAATATAATTTCCTCTGCTTTTTTCTTTGTTGTGGTTCGTTTTTAACGGCTGATGCACAAACCGTAAAAACAGATCAACATCAATATTACCAGCCGGAGAAATTTGCTTTTGTAAAATACATCCCTTCTGATTTGTGGAAGCTGGTCAAAAGTCCGTTTGAAAAAAAGAATTTACCGGGACTTGCCATTGTTGCAGCTTCAACAGGTGTTTTAATCTGGCAGGATCAGAATATCGATGATGAGGTGCATCGTTTTGCGGAAAGGATTCATGTAAGCGGCGAAACTGTTAATGATGTTCCCTTAAAAATTGGTGATGCCCGCATAATTAAAATACCTCAGAATATCAACACTGCCTTTTATCAGCTTGGTGAAGGCGGAACAAGCATGCTGGTTGCCGGTGGTTTATATATATACGGAAAAATAACAAAAGATTACCGTTCCTTACAAACTGCATCTGACTTAAGCGAAACATTTATCACCATGGGAATTGCCACACAACTTTTAAAACGTTCATTTGGACGACAGACACCTTTTATGTCTACTTGTGATGGTGGCGAATGGCAACCGTTTCCGCCTTTTAAAAGCTATCAGAATCACACTCCTCAATATGATGCTTTTCCATCGGGACATCTGGCAACTATGATGGCAACAGTAACCGTGTTGGCATTAAATTATCCGCAAAAAAAATGGATTAAACCATTGGGTTATACCTTAATCGGATTAACAGGATTTGCAATGATGAATACAGAAGTGCATTGGGCAAGTGATTATCCATTAGCATTGGCACTAGGATATGTGTCGGCCAAAATTTCGTTTAACAGACATGAAGCAAGAAGTAAGAAATTAAAAAGCATGGAGTTGCTATGAGTATCATGGCAATTTATTTTTTTGTGTTTGAGAGCAGAAGCGCATTGAAGTATGAATATGTGTTTGTGTTTGTATCATTAAAGGGGACTTGAGAATGGTTCATTAACTTGCTCCCATAATACTGTAGCAGGAATGCCATTATAAAGAAAGAAGCAACATATCCAGAAACTCTGCTGAGAGTGGGTTGACTCTGAAATGACGAATCCAGGATTTCTTTTGTAGACGGCAGGAGTCGAACATCTAACTTTTTTATGGAGGATTTTTTGAAAGTTGTTGATTTTATGGACAATAACAAACTACTGGTCAGGCATTTGTAACTTCGCTCATTGGATGATCCATCCATGGCAATGCAAGATTCTATGTCACTTAAGTGCTGCGGGGCAACAAAATATCTAATGAGTGTTGTTTCAACCTCTCTTGGTTTCTCATCTGGAAGGCTTTTTCAGCAAACAATTAAGTTTGCCGGGTATTTCAGTTGCCATTAATATACCCTATAATGACTGATATTTTTTCCTGCCTGCAACTAAAATGCTGTTTCAATATTGATCTTAAGGTTGCATTTCATCGTAATAAAAAACCGCTTGTAAAAAGCTCAACTAAGAAATAGACATTAACTCTAATAACTTATTACAAAATTATTTTGATATTTATTTCGATTTATATGATCATCTTTACCTACTGCAAAAGATTGAAAGAATATAGCGCACTTTCCGGAAGTCGTTTCAACTGTTTTTGATAATCTTTTGAAGCGCAAAAAATGAAAACTACATCCATATTGACAAACGCAACACCTGTTAGGCTCAGGGCAAGCCTTAATTTTTCAGCAGACAGAAAAAGCAAACAGTTAGATAATACTTTTACAATAGTTGCCATTGGCGCTTTTTGAGACTCGAAAAATAAACTATGGACTTTAAAGAAATTCTTGAACGAATTAAAACCGATGAAGATGTTGTTAATCCTTCGCATCTTCTTGCTTTGTTGAATGAAATCGGAATTCATTCAAAGTATAAAAGACAAAGTGTTGTAAATAAAATAAAAGAGTTAACGGCCCTGCTTAACAAACAGCCTGAACTTGCACAAGTTCTCCGCTCTTACCTTATCACTTTGTTCGGCAAATATGATGCACTTACTTTATACACGGATTCTGGCATATTACCTGGTCATGGTTTTTTTGCAGAAGCGTATAAACGTCTAAAATATAAGTTACTTCCGCCGCTTCAGAATACTTACCATGCACAGTTTCTTATCATGCAGGTGTTTTATAATAAGAACGATTACCGTGTCATTGCCGATATTGATGAAGCAGTTTGGCTGGAACTCTTAGATGCATTAAGTATTAATTCAAGCGTTTTAAAGTGGCAAGCGCAAAATCTCAACTACCTGTTGAATGCCCTAATGGTATTATCCCAACGAATTACTGCAATTGGTCTCGAACCGGAAGTAGTTGACAAACTTCCTGAGATCGACGATCTGCAATCTCCTTTTTTTGGTTTGTATAGGGAGGTCCAGCATTATGTGGATTCATTTAAAAATAATATTAACTATATCCATTCCAATGAAGTGGATTACCAACAGATTTTAGTGATGTGCACACAATGTACAAAAAGCATTAATGAGTTGCATAAGCACAAAGAAAAATATGGTATCAGTATTCATCTTGCTTACCTTATGCTTCGTTTAGAACAACATGTTAACCGTTTAAACACTGTTTTAAAATTAGTTCAGGCAAAAGATAAAACAATATTTAATAAAGCACTTTTTGGTTTTATGTATGAAGTAGTTCATGCTGAAAATACAAAATATAGTATAAGAAGACATCTTAATGATAACCTGAATTTAATCGCCTATAAAATAACTGAACATACTTCTCGCGTCGGTGAGCATTATCGTTCTGTTAATCGTAGTGAGTATTATTCCATGTTCAGATCAGCAATGGGAGGTGGATTAATTGTTGCGATAATAGTGCTGTTTAAAGTGTTTGCACATCATTTGAATCTTGCTCCTTTTGGCGAGGCATTTATGTACAGTATGATTTATGCTTCGGGTTTTATTGCAATACAAATGCTCCATTTTACATTGGCAACAAAGCAGCCAGCCATGACTGCTAACACCATAGCAGCTGCAATAGACGAAACGGAAAAATCTGATAAGCAAATGTTGACAACGGTTAAACTGATTTCGGAAATTTCCAGGGCCCAGTTTATTTCTTTAGTGGGCAATATCATCATTGTACTTCCCGCTTCTTACTTACTAGGATGGCTTTATTCTTATATAACAGGCACCAATGTAATTACAACAAGTGAAGCACATGAAATGATAATGAGTCTTCACCCATGGCTGACAGGATCACTTTTTTATGCACTCTTAGCGGGAGTTTTCCTCATGACGAGTGGGATAATTGCCGGATATTATGATAACAGTGTTGTTTATGGAAGAATTCCGGAACGCATACAGCAACATCCTTTTTTAAAGAAAATATTTTCTGCAAAGCAACTGCAAAAGCTTTCAGGGTATTTACAAAAAAATGCCGGCATGTTATTCGGAAATCTATTTCTGGGAATTTTTCTTGGAACTGCGCCATTGCTCGGAAGATTTTTCGGGTTACCCATTGATGTGAGGCACGTTACGCTAAGCACGGGTAATTTTGGTTTGGCTTTGCAATGCAGCGAGCAACACCTTCCAATTAATTTATTTCTTGCCATTAGCGCCTCACTTATACTAATAGGTCTTATTAATTTATTCGTAAGTTTCGGCCTTGCAATTTATGTTGCAGTGCATTCGCGAAGTTTAAATGTTTCACTGACGCGAAGAATACGTAAAGCCCTGATGCTTTACTTCCGTGCAAAGCCCTCTGAATTTTTTGTACCACCCGCTAAAACAAGTGGCGAAATTTCCAGAGATTAATAACCTGCCATTGGAAGTAAGTAAGTTTTATAACTTTTATAATTTCTCAAATCAATTTTTTAGATAAAAGAAAAAAAGTTTGATAATTTGGCTTAGGAAATTACTAAACAGCATTAGAAATTAAAAAAAATTTTTGACGATATTGATAAGTTTCTGCCTTTAAAAATTCCAAGAAATGGATATGTATTATTAGAATTGTTTAAAAGAAGAGCAAAACCAAAAAAAGCAATTAAAAAAATAGTCTGCACGTTATTATTTTACAGAC
>JANOBN010000047.1:0-4360 GCA_031411675.1 Bacteroidota bacterium
TTAAACTTTTTCAGCTGCACGGCCCTTAGCCTTCGCAATTACCTCTTCTGACAATGATCTTGGTACTTCTGCATAGTGTGAAAACTCCATTGTTGAAGATGCTCTTCCTGAAGTAATAGTACGTAACGATGTTACATAACCAAACATTTCTGAAAGAGGCACTTTAGCTCTTACAACCTGCGCACCTGCACGGGTATCCATACCTTCCATGTGTCCGCGACGCTTGTTAAGGTCACCCATTACATCTCCAAGATTTTCATCAGGAGTTACCACTTCCACTTTCATGATTGGCTCCAGAAGCACCGGCTTAGCTTTAGGCACAGCCTCACGGAAAGCAGTTTTAGCGCAAATCTCAAATGACAATGCATCGGAGTCAACGTTATGATATGAACCATCAAACAAACGGACTTTAAGACTATCAACAGTATAACCTGCCAATACACCATTCGCCATTGCTTCACGGAAACCTTTTTCTACTGCAGGGATAAATTCACGAGGAATATTTCCACCGCTGATCTCATTTTCGAATTGTAATCCTCCTTTGCTTTTAACGATATCAAAGTCAGCATCAACAGGACTAATCTCAAACTGAATGTCGGCAAATTTACCACGACCACCAGTTTGCTTTTTATATACTTCACGGTGTGTAATTTTACCGGTAATAGCTTCTTTATAAGATACTTGTGGAGCACCTTGATTACATTCTACTTTAAATTCACGTTTCAGGCGATCAACAATAATTTCAAGGTGTAATTCACCCATACCGCTAATAACGGTCTGACCTGTTTCCTGATCAGAGTTAACACGGAATGTAGGATCTTCCTCAGCAAGTTTGGCAAGAGCCATACCTAATTTATCCTGATCAGCCTGAGTTTTTGGCTCAACAGCTAATCCGATTACAGGCTCCGGGAAACTCATTGACTCAAGTACAATCGGAAACTTCTCGTCACAAAGTGTATCACCCGTTTTTATATCCTTAAAACCAACTGCAGCACCGATATCCCCTGCTTCAATTGTATCAATCGGATTCTGCTTATTAGCATGCATTCTGATTATTCGGGAAATACGCTCATTCTTTCCTGTACGCGCATTCAATACATAAGAACCTGCATCCAATTTACCGGAATAAACACGGAAGAAAGCAAGACGCCCAACAAAAGGATCTGTCATGATTTTAAATGCAAGAGCTGCAAATTTATCACTCGGATCAGGTCTTCTTTCCTCGTTCAATTCTGTATCAGGATTTATACCTATTACAGGAGGAACATCAGCCGGGCTTGGCAGAAATGACATCACCGCATCAAGCATGGTTTGAACACCCTTATTTTTAAAGGCAGAACCACACATAATAGGTGTAATCTTCATAGCACAAGTTGCTAATCGGACTGCATTCATCATCTCTTCTTCCGTAATTGAATCTGGATTATCAAAAAACTTCTGCATTAATTTATCATCGAACTCGGCGATAGACTCAACCAACTTCTCTCTCCACATAGCAACATCTGCTTTCAGATCATCAGGAATTGGAATCTCTGTATAGGTCATTCCCTGAGTTGCATCGTCCCAAACAATTGCCTTATTGCTGATAAGATCAACAACGCCTTTAAATTTCTCTTCTGCACCAATTGGTACTTGTAATGGAACCGGATTTCCGGCTAGCATTTCACGCACTTGCTTTACTACATTAAAGAAATCTGCTCCTGCACGATCCATTTTATTAACGAATCCGATACGGGGAACATTATATTTATTCATCTGACGCCAAACCGTTTCTGATTGTGGCTCTACTCCACCAACTGCACAAAATAATGCAACCGCACCATCAAGAACTCTTAAGGAGCGCTCTACTTCAACCGTAAAATCAACGTGACCCGGAGTATCGATGATATTCATCTTATACTTCTGAGTATCGGGGGTTACTTTACCGTTTTTTGTTGGATAGTTCCAGTATGTTGTCGTAGCAGCTGAAGTAATTGTTATACCACGCTCCTGCTCCTGAACCATCCAGTCCATAGTAGCAGCACCGTCATGTACCTCACCAATTTTATGAGTAACGCCGGTATAATATAATATACGCTCCGTGGTAGTGGTTTTACCGGCATCAATATGAGCCGAAATTCCAATATTACGAACATGTTTAAGATCAATTTTTGCCTCAGCAGCCATACCTGTATATCTCCTTAACTCTTAGTCTTTAAAATTAAATTTATGCTTTAAAATGTGAAAACGCCTTGTTTGCCTCAGCCATACGGTGCGTATCATCTTTCTTCTTTACAGCAGCACCTTCACCTTTGGCTGCAGCCATTATTTCACCCGCTAGTCTGTCCGCCATACTCTTTTCATTGCGCTTGCGGGCATATAATATCATCCACTTCATTCCAACTGCAATCTTTCTGTCCGGACGAACTTCAGAAGGAATCTGGAAAGTTGCACCACCAACACGACGACTCTTCACCTCTACTGCCGGCATTACGTTATTCAATGCAGTTCTCCATGCTTCCAATCCGCTTTCCTTAGTACGGTTTTCTACTTTTTCTATGGCATCATAGAAAATCTCGTAACTCGTTCCTTTTTTGCCGGAATACATCATGTTATTTACGAAACGCGTTACTAATGGATCATTGAACTTTGGATCCGGTAACAGTATTCTCTTTTTTGGTTTGCTTTTCCTCATGACTATATATGGGACTAATTCTATTCTTAATTAATTATTTTTTTGCAGCTGCAGCAGCTCCGGCCTTTGGCTTTTTAGTTCCGTATTTCGAACGACGTTGATTACGACCATCTACACCCGAAGTATCAAGAGTACCACGAATGATGTGATAACGAACACCCGGAAGATCTTTAACCCTTCCGCCACGTATCATCACAATACTATGCTCCTGTAAGTTATGCCCTTCACCGGGTATATAAGCAGTTACTTCAAATTTGTTAGTTAAACGAACCCTTGCCACCTTGCGCATTGCCGAATTCGGCTTCTTAGGTGTGGTAGTGTAAACACGGGTACATACTCCACGACGTTGCGGGCATGACATTAAAGCAGGTGACTTACTCTTGTCAACCAGCTTAACCCGTCCTTTGCGTACTAACTGCTGAATAGTTGGCATTCTTGCTTAATTTTTCTTTGTTTAATTTCGTTCAAATACAATATACCCCTAAAAAGGGAGCGCAAAAATACAAATCGTTTCCAGATTAACAAGCAGGCGTTGAAAATAATTTTAAACCAATCAGTTGCAAATCCCATATTGGGAAAATGGTTTATGTATTGTTTTTAATTAATTGAAATATAACTAATTATATAATTTAGCTAAAGAAACAATTTAATAACATTTTGCATTCCGCTAATGTTAATAACCAATTGCACCATAATAATTTGAGCAGCAATTAGAAATAAAGATCTTTAATTTAATTTATAAAGCACCATTATTATTGATTTTAAGTTGTTTTAAAAGAACCGGAAGGAAAAATCAGAAATTCACAGTTGGGACGCATTTCAAAACATTAACTCAAATTCTTGATATAGAGCCGACCGTATAGGCTGCCTATTCCATTTTTTTACCACGTAGCTTCTGAAGCAGCTTCGTATTTCTTTGTTTTTTCTGCTGAAAATCGACTTCCTCACCAATTAGATAACCATAAGGCTTTAACCCGTTTACATTATCACAAACAACTTTCAACATCCCTGTAACAGGTATACTAAGCACCATTCCGGGCAAACCCCAAATCATGGCACTAACCACTAAAGCAATAACAGAGGTTAATGGATTAATACTAACGCTGCTGCCTACCACATAGGGTGTAATAAAATTATTATCCAGAAATTGCACGACTGTGCATACGCCGGCTGCGCCTAAAGCATATCCAATATCATCCTTGGTAAGTAAAGCCATAGCAACAGGAAGTATGCTGCCTATCAGTACGCCTATGTAGGGGATAATATTCAATATAGAAGCCAGTACTCCGAATAAGATGGCATGCTTGATGCCTAAAAGTAAAAACCCGGTAGAGTTCAGAATTGATAAAATAAGCACATCTAAAAAAATTCCTTTCAGATACATTTGTGAAACTTTAGATACTTTTTTAATAACTTCAAATACATTATCTTCCTGATCGCCTTTTAAAATCAACCCAAAAAAATTCTTGAACTTTTCACGGTAAAGTGTGATGAAAAATACATAGATGGGAATTAATGCCAGATTTGCCAGAAATGCACCCGTTGCCGAGAACAATCCAAAAACTATTTGCTCTCCGGAATTGGCCGTTTCTTTCATTTTAACATCCAGCCAGTCTCTTTGCTGACTCTTACTGATGTTAAAATTTTCTCTTAAAAACTGCTGCAGCCTTTCAATTTTTATAAGCA
>JANOBN010000048.1:0-2655 GCA_031411675.1 Bacteroidota bacterium
ATTATTGATAAAGAAAAAGAACTCATTCACAAAGCCATTGAAAAGCATAAAGGAAAAAGAAAATATGCTGCAAAAGAATTGGGCATATCTGAAAGAACACTTTACCGAAAGCTGAACGAATACAATATGAAATAGCCTTCCACTTCTGTTTCAAATTATATATATAAAGTGAAAAACAATTATCATCTTAAAATAAATCCAATTCAAAAAAGGTTAATGCCATCGCGAAAAATTATTTTATTGTTTCTTGTTATTGCAACCGCTTTTATACAAGGCTGCTATACCTTTTCCGGTGCTTCTTTATCTCCTGATTTAAAAACTATTTCTATTGGATTTTTTCAAAACCGTGCATCCATTGTTAATCCATCCCTCAGCCAAACATTTACAGAGAAACTAAAGGATAAATTTCTGTCTCAAACCAGTCTAACCCTTACCAATAATGATGGTGACTTAAGTCTGGAAGGAACGATTAATGATTATAATACCCAGCCAATTACTATTCAAGGCAATGAAACTGCTGCCCAAAACAGACTTTCCATTACCGTATTTGTTAAGTTTGTGAACACCAAGGACAGTAAGCTTAGCTTTGAATCACCGTTTACCAGATATTATGATTACGACAGCAAGCTCAATTTGAATGCAATAGAACAGGAAGCAATTACTCAGATAACACGTCAACTAGTGGAAGATATTTTTAACCGCGCAGCAAGCAACTGGTAATGAACAGCGATCAACTCTATCAGTCAATATTTAATAAAATTCCTGACAGCCATTCTCTGGAGGACCTGAACGTTTTAATCAATCGTTATCCTTATTGTCAGCCTTTGCATTTTGCGAAATTGAAGGAATTGAAAAACAGTGATGAAGAAAAATATCAGGATTATTTGCGGGTGGCTTCTATTTATGCTCCTGACAGGGATCATTTATACCATCTGATGCATCATTACAACAATGAAAATGTACTGGTAAAAGAACCTATATCATCTGACGTAATTATTGATGACCCTGTTATAACGATTGAAGACTTTCCGAAAGAAATTCAGATAGAAGAAGAAGAAATACCTGTTAGTACTCCGGCTGTTACACCGGTTCAGGAGCCGATGGATATTGAATTCCGCTTGCAGGAAATTATTGACCAGCGTTTAAAAGAACTGAACATCGTAAAAGAACTACCGGAGCAGGATTATAAAATTGATGATAGCGTTGCGCATTTGATGGCGGATAACGAAGATGTTGAGGAAGAAGAAATAATTGATGCAGAACCATCGGCGGCCTTTAGTGATTCTTCCATACCAGACAATGATAATCAGGCAATAATCGATGCAATCAGCCCGGTATCTATTAAAGAAGAAGAAACTGCTTCAGAAATTGTGATGGAAGAACCTGAGGTTGCGGAGGAGGTTGAAATTGATTTGCTGATTACTGAGCCTGTTTCCGTGGAAATTATTGAAATTACAGAGCCGGTAGAAATGGAAGATGAGGTAGAAAAGCTGGTTCAAAGTGAAGATCCATTAGATCATTTGATTGTTGAACATGCCATTCAGGAACAAATTATTGACCCGGCACCCGATGAACCTTTTGAATCCATTGAAAATCCACATTCATTTACGGAATGGCTTAGAATTGTTAAAACAAATGTCCATCCTCCGGCACCAAAAAAGACTACTAAACCGGCCGACCGCACGCCAAAAGCAGCTCCGATAATTGACCGGTTTATTAAAGAAGAGCCCCGGATTACACCGGCCAGAAGCACTTTTTATTCAGCAGTAAACATGGCCCGGCAGAGTTTAACGGAGCATGACGACCTGATTTCCGAGACCCTGGCTAAGATTTATGCGTCTCAGGGTAATTTTGAAAAAGCGATTTCAACCTATGATAAATTAAGTTTGCTACATCCCGAAAAAAGCACTTACTTTGCCGCCCTCATTCAGGATTTGAAGGGGAAACAAAACTCATAAAATATGTACACATTCATTATCGTATTATTAATTATTGTAAGTATCTTATTAGGACTTATCATATTGGCACAGAACTCCAAAGGCGGTGGACTGGCAGCAGGTTTAAGCGCATCGAACCAGATTATGGGCGTGCGTAAAACCACCGATTTCCTGGAAAAACTAACCTGGGGATTTGCCATTACTTTATTAGTGCTGGCCGTTGTAGCGAATTTCGCAATTCCAAAAGCCGGAACAGATGGTACCGGTGCTTCTATGATTCAGGAACAAATTGATAACACTGCCGCGCCTGCTCAACCACAGCAACAGGCTCCAATCGCTGCCCCTGACACAACAGGAAAATAATAACTGACAAAGCTTACAAGCTGTCATTGCTAATGCTGCCCGAATTTCCTCTTATGAGAAATTTTGGCAGCATTAGTCGTTAAGAACGGTGCTGGCACAATGTTCGACAAGGCGGTTTCAACATCCATTTTTGGGTGAATTACCCCGCCGAAAACAATGGGGGCATAAAAATTAAGATAAAAAGTTGTTTAAATAAATTGCATTAAAAGTCGGGGAATTCACCCCACAGGAGTGAAATAAACCAAAAATTTAAAAATTAAAATCTATAATCATGAGCAAAGTAAGCATTAAGCCACTGGCTGACCGTGTGATCGTTGAAGTATCACCGGCTGAAGAAAAAACTGCTAGCGGAATC
>JANOBN010000049.1:0-3699 GCA_031411675.1 Bacteroidota bacterium
CATGACCTTAAGTATTGCTTTGAAATTTTTAAACCATACTGAAAGAACGGGTAATCACTGAACTAAATTTAAGATTCCCCGATTTTTAAGAATGCTTTCAGGATTATTGAAATGCATAATAAAAGGATGATCCGTTAACCGAATCATCCTTTTATATACCTTGTTAACAGAGGTTATTCAATAATTTTTATTTTGCATAATTGATAGCTCTTGTTTCCCGTATTACGGTCACTTTAACTTGTCCCGGATAGGTCATTTCAGTTTGAATTCTGTTGGCAATATCAAAGGAAAGTTGTTCCGTTTGTTTATCATCCATCTTTTCACTTTCCACAATAACTCTTAACTCACGACCCGCCTGAATAGCAAAAGCTTTTTCCACGCCTTTGTAACTTGCAGCGAGGGTTTCCATTTCTTTCAAACGCTTCATGTATTGTTCTACAATTTCACGTCGTGCACCCGGACGGGCGCCGGAAATCGCATCACAAACCTGAATGATAGGAGAGAGGATGCTGGTCATTTCTATTTCATCATGATGTGCACCGATTGCATTTACCACTTCCGGATTTTCTTTCGAACGCTCCGCTATCTTCATACCTGCAATAGCATGTGGCAACTCCATATCTTCTTCCGCAACTTTACCGATATCATGTAACAAACCGGCGCGTTTTGCGAGCTTTACATTCAATCCCAGTTCAGCAGCCATCAATGCACAAAGATTTGCAGTTTCGCGGGAGTGCATTAATAAATTCTGACCATAAGAAGAACGGTATTTCATTCTTCCAACCATACGAATCAACTCCGGAGCAAGTCCATGAATTCCAAGGTCAATGGCAGTACGTTTTCCGGTTTCAATAATCTCTTCATCCAACTGGCGTTTCACTTTATTAACCACTTCTTCAATACGTGCAGGATGAATACGTCCGTCAGAAACCAGTTGATGCAAAGCAAGACGTGCCAATTCTCTTCTTACAGGATCAAATCCTGAAAGAATGATTGCCTCAGGAGTATCATCTACAATAATTTCTATTCCTGTTGCCGCTTCCAATGCTCTGATATTTCGCCCTTCACGACCAATAATACGACCTTTTACTTCATCACTGTCAATATGAAAAACGGTTACTGCATTTTCAATGGCATGCTCCGTTGCAACCCTTTGTATCGTTTGAATTACAATTTTCTTTGCTTCTTTATTCGCTGTCAACTTAGCTTCGTCCATCGTTTCTTTGATAAACTGCATAGCTTCCGTTTTAGCTTCGGCTTTTAATGCTTCTACTAGTTGCGATTTTGCATCATCGGCCGATAATCCTGCAATTTTTTCAAGCGCCTGCACTTGTTTATGATGCGCTTTATCTAATTCATCTTTTCGATGAGCAACCAGTTCTAATTGCTGATTAAGGTTAGTCTGAATAGTTTCAATCTCTGTTTGCTTTCTTTTATTCTGCTCAATATTCTGGTTCAGTGACGTTTCTTTCTGTTTAATTCTGTTTTCGGCAGCAACAATATTTTTATCCTTTTCCACAATATGCTTTTCATGCTCTGTTTTCAACTGATAGAAGCGTTCTTTTGCTTCCATCGTTTTATCTTTCAGATAAAGATCACCTTTTGCCTGTGCTTCCTTTATAAGACTATCGGCATGTAGTTGTGCAGCTTCAACAATCCCCTTATTGGTTTTTTTGGTAAGGAGGTATGTAATTCCGGCCCCGACAGCAAAAGCAGCGAGGCAGGAAAGTAGTATCATAGTTATGTCCATTTATGGTTGTAGAATTAAGTATATTAATAATTGTTTAATTAAATTAGAATATAAACTAGTTAAAATAAAAAATCCCGCAATAAATCCTGAAATTGTTTCAACCCTTAATTTAAGGGGAGAGTTAAACCGGGAGTGCTGCTTTCCAAAAAGGATGTACAGAACTGCATCGGGTTCAACTCCGGATATTTTGAAGTTGAGTTAACAACTGCGATCAGAATTTACGCGGGTTATGTTTCATTAGGTCGTTTATTGAAATATAATTTCATTAAATGATAATGGAAACAAGATGCCATACGAGATGACATTTAACCGTTTTTAAGAAGGTAAGAACGTTACGGCTTACTAAGGTAATCGGTAACTAACTGATTGAGCGATCGAAGTCCTTGAGAAACGTCTTTTTGAGAACGTTCATTCTGAACCTTTGATTTTAATTGTTCAGAAGTGATTTGAAGACTGATCATTGCAAGAAGATCCAGCTGATCTTTAACTTTATATTTCTGCTCAAAGGACTTGAGGTCCTCATTAATTTTTTCTGCAGCTTTTAACACATGTTCCTGTTCTTCCACCGGAATGGTTAACGGATAACTGCGGTTACCGATTTGTACTTCTATAGTAAGATTGGACTCTGCCATTTATTCACGATTTAACAACGAAAGACATTTGTCGATTTCCCTGATATACTCGTTGATTTTTGTCTTTACCTGCCGGGAGCTCTGATCGCCCGAACCCGCAGTTAAGGACTGTGCTAATTTAATATTTTTTATCTGTTCTTTAAGTTCACCATTCTCTTTAATTAGTGATTCTTTATCAACCACCAAATGTTGAATATCTTTTTGTTGTGTATCAAGCTGACTTTGAATAGCTTTAAGCTGCAAAGCAAGTTTACGGTGTTGATCCATTAACTCTTTGGTACTTGTAGTAAGAGACTGTAACAGCTGCTCGTTTTCCATGTAAATGCCACTTTGATTAAGGACAAATGTAAGTTAAGGAATGCTTTAATCCAATCTCTGCTTGGTGGTGGTTAATAAATTGTTAGGCTTTATGAACCGCTTTCTTTGTCGATTTTTTACGCATTCTCAAATTCATAAGCTCAACAAGCAGTGAAAAAGCCATCGCAAAATAAACATAACCTTTAGGTACATGCACATCAAAAGCTTCTACCACAAGCATAAAGCCTATCATTAAAAGAAAGGCCAGCGCAAGCATTTTTATAGTTGGATGATTATTTACGAAATCACTAACCGATTTAGCGGCAACAAGCATAACAATCATAGAAATAATGACAGCAGCAATCATTGTAACTATCTCGTTTACAAGACCTACGGCTGTTAAGATAGAGTCAAAAGAAAATACTACATCAAGCAGAAGTATCTGAACAATGGCAGCATTCATGGTAATTCTTTTCAAATCAGGATTGGTATGATCTTCTTCACCTTCAATTTTTGAATGTATTTCTGAAGTACTTTTTGCTATTAAGAACAAACCACCCGCTAATAAAACCAGATCCCGGCCGCTGAATCCAAGTCCGGCAACAGTAATTACGTCTTCTTTGAGTCCGATTATCCAGGTAATACTGAATAATAAGCCAATACGCATGAGAAGCGCCAATGAAAGGCCAATTCTTCTTGCTTTAGCTTGTTGATTCTTAGGTAGTTTGCCGGCTAAGATAGAGATGAAAATAATATTATCAATGCCCAGAACAATCTCCATCACAATAAGTGTAAGTAGACTAATAACTCCATCAAGGGTAAAGAGGTGGGCCAATTGCTCCATCATAGCGTTGCGTATTTAGCGCAAAACTATCAAATCAAACCGCTAATAAAAGCTGATAAGGAGTAATCTCTATCAAAAAAAAACCTGCTTTAAGAAATAAGCAGGTTTTAGTCGGGGTGGCCAGATTTGAACTGACGGCCTCCAGCACCCCATGCTGGCGCGCTACCGGGCTACGC
>JANOBN010000050.1:0-2828 GCA_031411675.1 Bacteroidota bacterium
GTGCAAGAACGCAAGGTCGTCGGGAACGGACTGGAATTATTGCTGCCGCCAGCGGTAATTTTGAATTATTTATTTCCTCCGCGCCTTCTCTGCGACTTCACTCTGCGCCCACTGCGTTTAAATGCGGGAGCTGAATAGTACCAGAATCATCAAATGTTAACCGCAAAGTACACAAATAATTTACGCAAAGAAAAAGCAAAGAAAAAAGTGCTAACAAATGAAATGATTACTACATGTCTAAATTATTTTTTCCTTTGCGTTTTTCTCTGCGCCTTCACTTTGCGCCCTTTGCGGTTAAATGTGCGAAGATGAATAGTACCAAAATGATCAAATATTTGTCGTAGTGTAAGCACTTAATCGGTTGTTGCTTTTTTGGCAATTATAATTGTATCCGTCTCTTCTGTAGTTTCTTTCCTTTTCACTTTGATAGAAATCAAATGGACTACTGTAAAATTATATTGAATAAGCAGGCTGGATATATAATCAATGGAATGATAATAGAAATAAGTTATATCCCCGGTACTTGCTGCTTTATATCCCGATTGCTCCGGATTGCCTTCTACAAAGCTGATATATATAATTCCATCATCAATTAATAAACTGTTACAGTCTTTTATAAATTTAAGAATATCAGTTTCGGAAAGGTAAGGCAAACAAAATCCACTGATGATTGCATCAAATTTATTTTCAGACACCAGTTTTTCAATATCTCTGCTATCCAATATTTTAAATTGCACGGCAGGATTATTTAGTTTCGCCAGCTCAATCATGTTTGGAGCAATATCAGTTGCCTCAATTTTAAAGTCAGGTCTTTTGCTTAGCAAATACCTTGTAATATTCCCCGGTCCGCAACCAATTTCTAAAATGCGCGGATTGTTTTTAATTATCGCATCACAAAACAAATCATAAGACTCATTGTAAAGCTCCAGGTCCATAAATTTGTCCTGATACAAACGGGCCACTTTATCCCATGTTTCAAACGTTTTTTTATAAGGATCCAAGTTCTTTATTTAATACTTGCACGTGCTATTAATCTAATATTTCACTATTTTACTATTTACCGTTTTATTATCATATTGGTAATTCATCAGATAAAACCCGGCAGGGATCTTCTCCGTGTTTATAGTAGTTTCACCTTGTGAAAGATATTGTCGAAGAATTTCCTTGCCTGTTAAATCATATATAATTACTTCTCCATCATTAAATGGTTTTTTAAAAGAGATATGATTTGTGAATGGATTTGGGTAAGCAGTAATGACAAATGATTCATTCATTTCATTTATTACTGTAGCAACAGGACACAAGCCATTTACCGGTATAGGAACATTGCTGGTAAATACTGTAGCACTCCCAAGTTCACCTGATCCCCAGCTCCAGACAGTACCATCATTTTTCAAAGCAACGGTATGAAAGTTAACACCTGCATCAATACTAATTGCGCCGGTCAGAGTGCTTACCTGAACCGGAATATTACTGTTTGTGCTGGTTCCATCACCTAACTGATTAAATAGATTCCCTCCCCAGGCCCAAAGAGATCCATCACTCTTTAGAGCAACACCATGTTTCCCTCCGGCGGTAATTGCTACAATACCGGTAAGATTGCTTACTTGTACAGGAACATTACTGGCAGTATTAGTGCCATTTCCAAGTTCTCCATTGGAATTACCACCCCATGCCCAAACGGTACTGTCATTTTTTAAGCCAAGCGAAAAAGTTCCACCACCTGCTACCGAAGTAAATCCTGTAAGTGAATTAATTTGCAGGGGAACATTACTAGCTACCGTAGTGCCATTTCCAAGTTGACCGAATCCATTGCTTCCCCATGCCCATACAGTTCCGTTGTTTTTAACTGCAAGAGAGAAATAATCGCCGGCAGCAATTGACACAATATCTGTAAGAGAAGGAATCTGAATTGCAAGATTACTGTTAGCATTGGCTCCATTCCCGAGCTGGCCATTTCCTCCTTCTCCAAAAGCCCATACTGTTCCATCATTTTTTAATGCAAGAGAATGATAATTGGCCGCAATAGCAGTAATATCAGTAAGTCCGATTGCCTGTACCGGTGTGTTGTTGTCGGTATTAGTACCATCACCAAGTTCCCCATAGCTATTATCGCCGAATGCCCATACCGTACCATCGTTTTTTAAGACAAGAGAATGATCACTTCCTGCACAAACACTTATAATTCCGGTAAGCGCAATTACAGAAACAGGCAGTTGACTATTCATATTTGTACCATCACCAAGCTGTCCGTAATCATTATCTCCAAATGCCCGCGCTGTACTATCGCTGCATAAAATCAAAGAATGATTGGCACCTCCTGAAATTTTTTGTGCCGAAGTATTATCCGGAAAAAGAATAGTAATAGTAAAATAGAGGGTTGCGAAATAAAGTGCGTAATTTCTTTTCATGTTTTTTAAATTATATTTATGTATAAAATGCTACCGACAAAATAATAATACCCGATTTTAGAAATTTTTACTAAAGGTATTGGAAATCGAACAAATTTAATAAAATTTATCTAATTATTTCAAAAGGGTTAAAGTGCGGTATATTAAGATAGGCTGGCCCGCCCTCGGATTGAAATTGCATTAACCTATTTTTCACTCCTTTAGCGGAAATTGCAAAGCATCAATAGTACCGGCAGCATCAAATGTTTACCGCAAAGTACACAAAGAATTTACGCAAAGAAAACGCAAAGAAAAAGATGCTAAACTCTTGAAAGGCTTATTTCAATGTAGAATATTTTAATTCCTCTGCGCCTTCTGCGGAGAAAAGTGTGCTGTGTGCTGTGTGCTGTGTGCTGAGTGCTGTGTGCTGTGTGCTGT
>JANOBN010000051.1:0-10492 GCA_031411675.1 Bacteroidota bacterium
TGAAATGCTTACTGAAGCTAATTCATTGTTAAGCCAAAACAGAATGCGGGACGCTGAAAGCAGGGTGAAAGATGCCAAAAATTACAGATTGAAATATGCGTCTGAAATAGTACAATCAGACTTGGAAAATAATATTATGACTAAAATCCGTCAAAGGGAGTATGATGATTTAATTAATAAGGCAAAGGCAGCAATTAATGTAAAGGACTTTGAACTTGGGTTAAGTAATCTGGAAGAAGCAGGTTCAATTAGTAGCCAGTACAATTTAAAAGTTAATTCCGAATTTGATAATTTGCAGCTTAAGTGTGCCCGGTCTGTTATTAATTCAGCTATTTCTTCCGGAAATAGTTCAGTTTCTGTTAATAATCTTTCTAAAGCCCGACTTTCACTGGATAGAGCAGAAAGTATACAGACTAAATACCAATTGAATAAGGATGCCGGATTAAATTCAGAGATAAATGATCTGAGAAAAAAAATATTTAGTCAGCAATGTATCTTGGCGCAGTCGTCTTTTGATTTTCATTTTAGTGAAGCCAAAAAACAGGTAAGTGCATTAAACTACCGGAAAGCAGGTGTGGAATTTGAATTGGCAGATTCGGTTAATCAGTCAAACGATGATTGTAAATTAAAAATGGGTTCCTTCTCAGATGAACGTTCATTAGTCCTTCCTGCTGTAACATACCTGAAGCTTTTAGATAAATCAGTTAATCTGATGAAGCAGTTAAACTATCAGGAAAGTTTTAGTACTTACCATGACGCCGGTAAATATTTTGCCGAATTTGAAATTTCAAAATTTGGTATAAGCCATAAACCACAGTTCGAATACATATTATCGGAAGAAACTTCGGGAATGCTTTATTATGCAGGAGATCAATACAGAGCAATGAATCGGCTGGAAAATGCGCTGGAAATTTATAAAAAGCTAATCAGCCGTAATTACGACAGCAGACTTTTAAAGGGACCTTTGTATAAGTTAGGAGAAGCATTTGCTGAAAGAGACAGGGAAATATCTGGAAGCAGCGATGGTTGGAAGGATAACGTCCATAAATACACTGAATCCGATAAAGAACTTAAATCGTTTTGTAAAGGGTATAAAAGAGGATGGAAAAAATAACACGATTTCATCTTACAGAGCGGAAGTGTGTGAACAACTTTTCTGAATGTTAAATTGAAAATGTCAGTTGCCCACTAGGAGTATTATTACCTTTGCAGGCAATGGCCGAATATTTAGAGAAACTGAATGATGTTCAGAAGGAGGCAGTACAAACCATAAAAGGTCCGGTAATGATTATTGCCGGCGCCGGATCCGGTAAAACACGCGTACTTACTTTTCGAATTGCTCATTTGATGAAACAGGGAGTAGATCCCTTTCAGATTCTGTCTCTGACTTTTACCAATAAAGCTGCCCGGGAGATGAAGGAGCGTATTTCAGGCGTGGTAGGAGCAGAGGCAAAGAACCTTTGGATGGGAACTTTTCACTCCGTATTTGCCAGGATTTTGCGCTCTGAAGCAGTTAAACTCGGTTATCCATCCAACTTCACAATCTATGATACAGAAGACAGCAAGGGTCTTATTCGTGATATTCTGAAAGAACAGGGACTGGATGATAAAATATATAAACCGTCCTTGGTGCTAAATCGTATTTCATCTGCAAAAAACAATCTTTTTAACTGGTTTGACTACCAGGAAAATACAGAACTTATTAATGAAGATAAATTAAGCGGAAAACCTAAAATCGGAATGCTCTTTGAGCTTTACAGCAAAAGGTGTTTTAAAGCCGGTGCAATGGATTTTGATGATATACTTTATAACACCTTCCGGCTCTTAACGGAACATAATGATGTTTTAAGTAAATATCAGGGCAAGTTTAATTATGTGATGGTTGATGAGTTTCAAGATACCAATTTTGCTCAATATATTATTGTAAAAAAACTAGCTGCACGGCATGAAAATATTTGTGTAGTTGGTGATGATGCACAAAGTATTTATGCGTTTCGCGGAGCTAATATTCAAAATATATTAAATTTTGAAAAGGATTATCCTGATTTAAAAACTTTTAAATTGGAACAGAATTATCGTTCCACAAAAAATATTGTACAGGCTGCTAATAGTGTTATTCTGAATAATAAAAGTCAGTTGAAGAAGGATGTATGGACGAATAATGAAGCAGGGGACAGGATCAAACTAATGAGGGCATTAAGTGACAATGAAGAGGGCCATATGGTTGCACAGCAGATTTTTGCTGATAAGATGAACCTTTATTTAAAAAATATTGATTTCGCCATTCTTTACCGTACTAATGCACAAAGCCGGTCAATGGAAGAAGCATTACGGCGTTTAAATATTCCATATCGGGTTTATGGAGGAGTTTCATTTTATCAGAGAAAAGAAATAAAAGATCTACTTGCTTATTTCCGGCTTGCCATCAATCCTCAGGACGAAGAAGCGACTAAAAGAGTAATTAATTACCCAAAAAGAGAAATCGGCAAAACCAGCCTTGACCGACTAATAGTTGCGGCAAACGATCAGGGTTTGAGTATGTGGACAGTAATGGAAAACATACATGAATTTAATACCGGTATAAATGGCCCGACACGTGAACGAATTCTTGAGTTTGTAACTATGGTGAAGAGCTGGCAGGTAATGCTGCCTTCTTATCCTGCCTATGAACTTGCCAGTCATATTGCCAATGCTTCCGGTGTTTTAAGGGAGCTTTTTACTGACCGTACACCGGAAGGAGTCAGTCATTATGAAAACCTGCAGGAACTGCTGAATGGCATTAAAGAGTTTAGCGATTCGGGTGTCGTTCCTCTTGAATCCCCTTCGTTAGAATTAAATACAAATCAACTTCGGACTCTGGATTTATATATGCAGGATATAGCCCTGCTAACTGATGCTGATAAAGGCAATGAGACAGATAATAATAAGGTTCAATTAATGACCATTCATAGTGCAAAGGGTCTTGAATTCAATAATGTTTTCATCGTAGGACTGAAGAAAATCTTTTCCCGTCACAATTGTCATTGAATTCCCGCAGTGATCTGGAAGAGGAGCGAAGGTTGTTTTATGTTGCCATAACCAGGGCGCAAAAATCATTGACGATGTCATATGCTTCCAGCAGATACAGGTGGGGCAGTCTGGTAAGTTGTGAGCCCAGTCGTTTTATTGAGGAGGTTGATCCTGCTACTGTATTGGCTGTTAATCCAAAGCCTGCAAAAACCATTGTACCGGAACAGGAATTTTCCGATAACTGGAGCTCATTCGGGCGCCAGGTGAATACCACTCAAAGAAGACCGGTGACTGCGAAGGAAAAGACGCCGGCAACAGCTGCTGTGCCTCAGGGTTTTCGTAAATTATCAGCGACACAGGTTGCAAAAGGTGATTTTAAAGCAGACGATTCGTCATTGATCAGTGTTGGCATGAATGTGGAGCATGAAAAATTCGGGCAGGGAAAAGTAATTGATATGGAAGGCAGATTTCCCGATAACAAGGCCTTAATTTTATTCGATGGGTATGGTCAGAAGCAATTATTGTTAAAATTTGCCCGACTTAAAATAATTAATTAAATTTTACATTGATTTTAGCAGTTTCCAATGCAAATTGAGCTTGCTGTGAAACTTTTATTGAATAGTTTAGCAAATTAATAGAATTATTACGTTTACTTTTAAATACTATGGAATATAACACACAACGGGGGACAATGGTAATACCGGAATATGGCCGGAGCATCCATAAGATGATAGACTTTGCTTTGACATTGCCTGAGCGGGAGCAGCGGACATCCGCTGCAAATACAATTATTGCTGCAATGACGATATTGAATCCGCAAATCCGGGAACTCACCGATTTTAAGCAAAAGCTGTGGGATCATCTTTATGTGATGAGCGACTTTAAGCTCGATTGCGATTCACCTTATCCAATGCCTGAGCCTGATGCAATTCATGCTAAACCAAAGAGAATACCTTATCCTCAGAAAGCAATAAAATACCGAAATTATGGTAGCATTCTGGAAAACCTGATCAAAGAAGCCAGGACTATGGAAGAAGGTACCGATAAGCAAATATTAAGTGGCATGATTGCAAATTTCATGAAGCACCTTTTCTTGACTTATAATAAAGATTCGGTAAATGATGAAGTGATATTTGAACACCTTCGTGAAATGTCAGGTGGTTTGCTGGAGGTCTCTGAAGGTACCCGATTGTCGGCAGTTTATATAGAGCCAAAGGATCACATGATGAAAAGAAATAACAAAAGAAGTAATATTAATAACAGTATTAACAGGAAACGGAATGGAAACAACCGTGGAAAATAAGCCACTAGAGCCGGCTGTTGCTACCGGTTCCCGTTTTGAAATTCAGGGAGGCTTAAAGCTAAAAGGAGAATTAGTGCCTCAGGGAGCTAAAAATGAAGCACTTCAGGTTATTTCTGCTGTTCTTCTAACTAGTCAGGAAGTAATAATATCAAATATACCTGTCATCAGGGATGTAATGAAGCTTATAGAGCTTCTGGTTGACATGGGCGTTTCTGTCAGACAAATTGATAAAAGTACTTTTTCGTTTAAAGCCAAAAATGTTGATCTGGAATATCTTCTTTCAGATGCTTTTAAGAAGAAGGGAGCAAGTCTTCGTGGCTCCATTATGATTATTGGTCCTTTACTTGCTCGCTTTGGTAAGGGATACGTACCGGAACCGGGTGGTGATAAAATCGGAAGGCGACCTGTTGATACCCACCTGAGGGCTTTTGAAAATCTAGGTGCAACCTTTGAACACCTTAGAGATCAGCGTTTTTATAAGATCAATGCAAGTAATTTGAAGGGTGCCTATATGGTTCTTGACGAAGCATCTGTAACAGGAACAGCTAACATAGTGATGGCATCCAGTCTTGCAAAAGGAGTTACAACAATCTACAATGCTGCCTGTGAACCTTATGTTCAGCAGCTTTGTAAGATGCTAAATAAAATGGGGGCAAAAATCAGTGGCATAGGATCTAACATGCTGACTGTGACTGGCGTTGAATCACTTAGTGGTTGTGAACACCGTTTACTTCCTGATATGATTGAAATAGGAAGTTTTATAGGTCTTGCTGCCACAACTAATTCAGAAATAACCATAAAAAACTGTTCTATTGAGAACCTGGGTATAATACCGAAGGTGTTTCAAAGGATGGGAATAGAATTAGAATTCAAAGGAGATGATATTTATGTTCCTTCAATGAATAGTTACAAAATTCAAAACCTGATTGATGGCTCTATTCTCACTATCAGGGATGGCATCTGGCCGGCTTTTACACCTGATCTTATTTCTGTAGCTCTGGTTACGGCAACTCAGGCGAAAGGAAGCGTGTTAATTCATCAATGGATGTTTGAGAGCAGATTGTTTTTTGTAGATAATCTGATTGATATGGGTGCCAAAATTATATTATGCGATCCACATCGTGCGGTAGTTATTGGCTCCAATAGGGAAACAAAATTAAGAGGTATCAGCATGTCTTCGCCGGATATCCGTGCAGGGGTTTCAATGCTTATTGCAGCATTAACAGCCGATGGAAAAAGTACTATTAACAATATCGAGCAAATTGACAGGGGTTATGAATCGATTGATACGCGACTGAATGCAATTGGCGCCAAAATCAAGAGAGTTTAATGTATAAGGCATGAATTTCAGTATGTCAATAAAATGTTACTTGCTTGCTGGTATCATTTTTGCGAAATTAGCCGCTCATAAAATTTAAAATTGTAAATTAATAACTATGAAAAAAATAAGTTCAATACTAGCTGTTGTAGCAATATCAGCATTTGTAATTGCCTTTAAATCTACTCCTCCTCAGGAAGGAAAATCAGGCACCAATGTTGGGGATAAAGCCATTGAGTTGGCCTATTCTTCTCCCGATGGAAAGACTCTTTCCCTGTCATCGTTAAAAGGGCAGGTTGTTTTGATCGATTTCTGGGCTAGTTGGTGCGGACCATGCCGTATGGAAAATCCAAACGTGGTATCTGCTTATAACAAATTCAAAGATGAAAAGTTTAAAAATGGTAAAGGATTTACCATCTTTGGGGTATCTTTGGATCGTGATAAAGAGGCTTGGATGAAAGCAATTCAGAAGGACGGACTTGTATGGCCTTATCATGTAAGTGACTTGGGAGGATGGCAATCCAGACCGGCAGCAATTTACGGGGTAAATTCAATACCTACTAATTGGCTGATTGATGGAAATGGAATTATAGTTGGAAGAAATTTAAGAGGTGCTGCACTTGACGCTGCTCTTGAGCAATTAAAAGTGAAGAAATAAGTTTTTAGGTTAGCTTTTCTGAAAAAGGGTATGGCGTTCGCGCTATGCCCTTTGTTATTTTAGCATTTTCACAAGAGTGCTATCAGATACCCCGATTATACTATTTTCGCCTGCCAATTTGTCTATCAAAACTGTGGTGGCAAAATATTTGAATTCATCAGTAATTATAGCAACTCAATGACTTTTAAAAACCCATTCACAACAAAAAAAGAGAAAATGAATCAACAGCAGGAGGCCATTGGACAAGAAAATTTAAATAGTAAAACACAGGGATCAGAGGCAGAAGAATTAAAACTGCAATCAGAAGTGGAGGCATCAGAACAGCAGCCGATAGCAGAAAACATTGTTGAAAGCCTTAGCGCCGAGCTTGCTGAATTAAAAGATCAGCATATGAGGCTTTATGCGGAATTTGATAATTTCAGAAAGAGAAGCCTTAAAGAAAGATCTGATTACCTGAAAAGTGCAGGGAGTGATATGGTTGTTTCATTGCTGCCTGTTTTAGATGATTTTGAACGTGCAATAAAGGCTGCATCATCAATTAGTGATAAGGATCCTCTTAAAGAAGGAGTTAATCTTGTTTATCATAAATTGAAAGTGATACTGGAACAAAAAGGATTAAAGGCCATGACATCTTTGGAAGCTGTGTTTGATGTTGATGTTCATGAAGCGGTGACAAATATTCCTGTTGACAACGAATCAATGAAAGGGAAGGTGGTTGATGAGCTGGAAAAAGGTTATTGGTTTAACGATAAAGTTATTCGCCATGCCAAGGTAGTTGTGGGTAGTTAAATTATTCAATTTAATAGTTTTAATAAATAAATAATTAGTTTGTGTTTTCCATATAAGTAACACAAATCACATCAATATTATTCATGTCGAAAAGAGATTATTATGAAGTGTTGGGCGTAACCCGTTCAGCCCAAGAGCCGGAAATTAAAAAGGCATATCGTCAGATGGCACTTAAGTATCATCCGGATAAAAACCCGGGAGATAAAGCAGCAGAAGAGCAGTTCAAAGAGGCCGCTGAAGCATATGAAGTATTAAGCTCTCCTGAAAAACGTCAACGTTACGACCAGTTTGGACATAAGGGTGTTGGTGGCGCCGGTCAAGGTGGTCATCATATGAATATGGACGATATCTTTAGTCAGTTTGGCGATGTTTTTGGCGGACATAATCCATTTGAAAGTTTTTTTGGAGGTGGAGGCAGAAGTAGTGGAGGCCGAAGTGTTAACAGAGGAACGAATCTCAGGATAAAAGTGAAACTCACTCTGGAAGAGATTGCTCATGGAGTGGAGAAGAAAATTAAAGTGAATAAGTCGATTGCCTGCATTACTTGTAATGGATCCGGAGCAACAGGATCTAATGCATTTTCATCGTGCGGCAGCTGTAAAGGAAGTGGGTATGTAAGAAGAGTTACGAATACCATCCTTGGACAAATGCAAACAACTTCTACTTGTCCTACCTGTAATGGCGAAGGACAAGTAATTACCAATAAATGTAAATCATGCCATGGCAGCGGTTTACAGCAAGGAGAAGAAGTAATTACAATTAACATACCTGCCGGCGTTGCAGAAGGGATGCAGTTAAATGTCAGCGGGAAAGGAAATGCTGCAGAACGCGGAGGTGTACCGGGAGATCTTCTCATTATTGTAGAAGAAATTCAGCATACAGATTTGCAGCGTGATGGTGATAACCTTTATTATGATTTATATATAAATTTTTCGGATGCAAGTCTTGGAACTTCTGTTGAGATACCAACGCTCGATGGCAAAGCAAAAGTTAAAGTTGATGCTGGCACCCAGTCAGGGAAGGTACTACGTTTAAAGGGCAAGGGGTTGCCGCATTTAAATAGCTATTCAAAGGGCGACTTACTGGTGAATATCAATGTATGGACGCCGCAAAACCTTACCAGTGAAGAAAAGAAGTTACTTGAAAAATTGAGAGATTCAGAAAACTTTAAACCTCGCCCCGGAAAGAATGATAAAAGTTTCTTTGAAAGGATGAAAGAATACTTCAACTAATTGTAATTAATGGAGAGATTTTCTGTATTTGGTGCTATAGCTTTATAACATAATAAGGCAGTTTAAAAGTCATTATCTATTTTTACCGGATAATCCTTTCTTATGTCTATAATTTCCATAAAAAATGTCACAAAGCGATATGCCTCCCATACTGCTTTATCTGATATTAATCTTGATGTTCCTGCCGGTAGCGTTTTTGGGTTGTTGGGGCCTAATGGTGCAGGTAAAACCTCTCTTATAAGAATTATAAATCAGATAACGGCACCCGATGAAGGAGAAGTTTTTTTTAACGGACAGCCACTGAAAGAACATCATATTAATGAAATAGGATACCTCCCGGAGGAAAGAGGATTATATAAGAAGATGGAAGTAGGTGAGCAGGCAATTTATCTGGCACAACTAAAAGGGCTTAGCAGAAGTGAAGCTGTTTCAAGATTGAAAGTTTGGTTTGAGCGATTTGAAATTAAAAGTTGGTGGAGAAAAAAAGTGGAAGAACTCAGCAAAGGCATGGCTCAGAAAGTGCAGTTTATTGTTACGGTTGTTCATGAACCCAAGCTTTTAATTCTGGATGAGCCATTCAGCGGCTTTGATCCAATTAATGCAAATCTTGTAAGGAATGAGCTTTTACGACTAAGAGATGAAGGTACTACTATTATTTTGTCAACCCACAGAATGGAGTCGGTAGAAGAATTGTGTAGTCATATCGCTTTGATTAACCTCTCCAAAAAAATACTAGATGGCCCTGTTAAGGACATCAAAAAGACGTATCGTTCTAATACTTATGAATTAGAATACAGTGGTAATACCATTAGTTTAGCAAATAGTTTATGGGGCGATTTTGAGCTGCTTGAAAATGTTAAGGATGAGGAGATATACCGTGCAAAAATTAAGCTTGCTGGTAATGCAACAACAAATGATTTATTGAAAAGCCTGATTGGAAATGTTTCCATTAATGGATTCAAAGAACTTATTCCGGGTATGAATGATATATTTATTCAGTTAGTTTCATCAAAGCAGGAGGTTGTACAATGAGCAAGGTTAAATTAATAATTACGCGTGAATATCTTTCAAGGGTACGTAAGAAGTCATTTATAATTATGACTATTGTGGGCCCTTTATTAATGGGTGGGATTTTTGCCAGTGTATTTTTATTGAATAAGGCTGACTCCGAAATTAAGACCATCGCTATTGTAGATGAGAGTCATATTTTTGAAGGTAAATTTAAGAGTAATGAAAATGTAGAATTTATTTATTCTTCTGCAGATGTGAATACATTAAGAAAAAGCAGTAAGGATTCATCTTATTTCGGTGTTTTACATATTCCACCCGCAACAAATCTGGCTTCTCTTGAAAAAGCTGTTATTCTTTATAGCGAATCTACCCCGGGAATTGATCTTCTTAGTCGCATAAAGTTCACACTTGAAAAGGAAATCAATACTTCAAAATATATAGACGCAGGTATTGACGAAAAAAAATTGCAACAGATTAAAACAAATGTTGACATTCAGACTCATGATATGGAGAATAACAAAACCTTTAGTAGCCTTTACACTGCAGTTGGTTTTGCCGGTGGGTTGCTTATATATATGTTTATCTTTATTTATGGAGCCATGGTAATGCGTGGAGTGCTTGAAGAGAAAACTAGCCGCATAGTTGAAGTGATTATTTCATCTGTAAAGCCATTTCAATTGATGTTAGGCAAGATACTTGGTATAGCACTTGTAGGATTAACACAATTTTTATTATGGATTGTACTTACGTTCTTCGTTTTTCAGGCTGTTTCAGTTTCATTGAGCGGTGAAAAATCACAAAAGGAGCAAATGCAGGAGATGATGGCACAACAAAAAATGAGCGGTCAAACAACTAATGTGGAAATGGATGACTCTATGCAAAGTCAAATGATGGAAGCAATTGATTCATTGAATATCCCATTGTTAATGGGTATGTTTCTGTTCTATTTCATCGGAGGATATCTTTTATATAGTGCGTTATTTGCAGCAATTGGCTAAAAGCCTTCTCGCCTTTTTCGCCAGGCGTTTCGGCCCCGACGATGCTGCCGTCATTGAAGAAAACGCGGCCCGCCAACAATCCTTCGGCTAAATAGAGTCCGCCCGTGAGCCTGCCGTTTTCGATAATCTGGATAATATCGAAAATGCTGATGGAACCAATCTGGCCTGACAGCA
>JANOBN010000052.1:0-6227 GCA_031411675.1 Bacteroidota bacterium
ACAGCACACACCGGTACGTAGAATTTATCCCGGTAAAGGAACAAATTTACAGCTGGACAAGCCAGGTAATACTGGCATCTCTTAAGGGTGTAACCAGTGTGGCCATGAACCCTGCCATGAATTCAACATTTGAGCAGGCAAAAAAAAATGCAGGGAACCTGGTTTTAACGCTGCTTGAACAAGGCAATACCGCAAAACATCCATGGATCATTTTTAAAATTGAAGCGGCTAAAGACAATCCTGAACCGGAATCCCAGCTTTATTATATCACACAGGGAGCAACGGCGCTTTTTACAATTACCGTTACCATAAAAGAAAACAATTTTTCAAAAGAATTTACAGACAAATGGGTAAAAGTTTTTAAGGCAAGCAAACTGGTATATCAGTAATTAAGCTTAAGTACGCCGGCAATTTTTAGGTTGCAATATTTTATTTATCATTGAGAAAAGCAGCCTGTATAATTACCGGCGCTTTTGTAACGCTATGTTTCATAAAAAAATGGAGGTATTTATGCAATCTACAGATTCATCAAGTAAGCTTTCGGTTAGTATCGCTTAACCGGGTTTACTTCATCAAAAATATCTGTCCTTGTAAAAGTGATAGCCACTCAATGCGTTGGGTGGCTTTTTTATAAAGGGGTGAGATAATGAAACTTTTGGTGTAGATAGAAAGTAAAGTTTGATTTCCCTCTCCATTAAACTTTTCCTATATTCGATTATTAACCGCATATGAGTAAAGAAGCAAAAGCCCGTATTATAATCAACAAATTGCTTGAAGAAGCAGGCTGGCGTTTCTTTGACAGTACGGAAGGCCCCGCAAACATATTACTTGAGAACTATGTAAAAATCACTCAGCAGGAAATAGATGCATGGGGTAATGACTTTGAAAAAACGACATCAGGCTCTTTGGATTTTTTATTGTTGGATAACAACAACAAACCCTTTTGTGTACTTGAAGCAAAGAAAGAAAGCATCCATCCGCTAACCGCAAAAGAACAGGCAAGAAAATACGCCAATTCAGTAGGTGCCCGGTTTATTATCCTCTCAAATGGAATTGTTCATTATTTATGGGATTTAAAAAGCGGTAATCCAAAGACAATTTTTAAGTTCCCTTCAGCAGAAGAAATTGGAGCAATAAAAAACTGGAATCCAGACAGGCAGGCCTTGGTTAATGAAGTAGTTGATGTTGATTATATCGTGCAGGTTCAAATGCCCGACTATGCAGTAAGGCCCGGATGGAATCGAACTGTAAATCACAGCAAGGATTTTATATGGGATAACAAGCTTAAGTTTTTACGGCAATACCAACTTAAAGCCATCCAGCATTTACAACAAGCAGCAAAAAAAGGGAAGGACAGGTTTCTTTTTGAAATGGCCACCGGCACTGGTAAAACACTCACTTCAGCAGCGGTTATCAGGTTATTTCTCAGAACAGAAAATGCAAGACGTGTTTTGTTTTTGGTTGACCGGCTTGAACTGGAAGACCAGGCATGGAAAGCATTTGTGAATTATTTAAAACCCGATTATAAAACCTTTATTTATAAAGAAAATAAAGGCGACTGGCATAAGGCAGATATAGTTGTTACTACTATTCAGTCGCTGATGTCGGATAATAAATACATGTCTGCATTTGCGCCAACAGACTTTGATCTGATTATTTCTGATGAGTCGCATCGCTCTATTTCCGGTAATGCAAGAGCGGTGTTTGAATATTTTAACGGCTACAAATTAGGGCTTACAGCAACCCCCAAAGATTATCTAAAAGCGGTTGACATTGATGCAGTAAAGGAAAATGACCCAAGAGAAATAGAACGGCGTATGTTGAGAGATACCTACACAACATTCGGATGCGAAAGTGGAGATCCCACTTTCCGGTATTCCCTGCTGGATGGTGTAAAAGACGGGTTCCTCATTAATCCTTGGGTATTGGATGCCCGTACGGAAATTACAACACAGTTATTATCTGATGAAGGTTATGCTGTTACTGTAAAAACTGAAGAGGCAGAGGTAACTGAAACTTTCATTTCCCGTGACTTTGAAAAGAAATTTTTCTCCGATAAAACAAACCGTGTTTTTTGTAAAACATTCCTTGAAAAAGCCTTGACTGACCCTATTACCGCAGAGGTTGGTAAAACAATCATTTTTGCGGTAAGTCAAAATCATGCAAGAAAAATAACAGAAATATTAAATGAGTTTGCAGAGCAACTATATCCCGGCAAATACAATTCCAACTTTGCTGTGCAGGTTACCTCACAGGTAGGTGATGCACAACAGATGACCATTAATTTTACCAATAATAATCTTAGTGGAAAAACTTCTTGGCTGGAAGGTTATAAGTCCTGCAAAACAAGAGTTTGTGTTACCGTTGGTATGATGACCACAGGTTATGATTGTCCCGACCTACTTAATATCTGCATGATGCGGCCAATATTCAGCCCGGCAGATTTTGTACAGATAAAAGGAAGGGGAACCAGGAAAAATACATTTGAGTACAGGCAAAAAAACGAGTTGGGCGAAGAAGAAACTACGCAAAAAGAAAAAACGGTTTTTAAACTATTTGACTTTTTTGCCAACTGCGAATATTTTGAAGAGAAATTTAATTACGATGAAAAATTAAATTTGCCCAAACCAAAAGAAGGAAACGGAACGGGAGGCACAGACGGAGTTGATATTGACAGGTACGACAGTACAAAAGATGATCCTTTATCGCTTGTACGGGAAGAACAAATAGGGCTGGAGGGGATGAGGGTTGACCGGGAACTATTTAGAAAGTTTGAAGACCGCATCAGCATGGATGATGTTATTAAAAAAAATGTGGAACTGGGCAACTGGGAGCATATAGCTTCACATATTCAGCAGGAAATTTTTAATAACCCGGATAATTATTTCAGTCTTGAAAATCTTAGAAAGGCCGCAGGGATTGACCGCAAAACATCCATAAGAGAAGTGGTAGAAAAAATATTCGGCATCATTCCTAAATTTAAATCCAAAGATGAATTGCTTGACGAAGAGTTTGATAAATTCATTTCCATTTATCCGCCCGAAGAAGATGTAAACCTGCGGGCATTAAAATATTTCTTTAAAGCCTATATTGTGGACCAAAACATACGTACCATCATAGAGGCAAAAGATTATCATTCCCTGCAAACAAATCCTACACTTACCATAGAACAGTTTAAAGAAGTAGCAGCCAAATACAGGGAAGTAATTCCGATGTACATTAAGGATTATATAAAACTAGAGCAGTTTGCTGCTTAATAAATTATGTTAGATACAGCGACCAAAAAGAGAATTGACGATTGCCGGGATATACTGGTTGGCAAACTGCCTGACCCCAAAGCGCAGATAGAACAGATAACCATTGGCCTTATCTATAAGTTTATGGATGATATGGATAAGGAAGCTATTGAACTGGGCGGTAAGGCAAAGTTCTTTTCCAATTACAAAGCACATGACCCTGAGTTTCCCAATGACCGAAAAAAAGATAAACTGGTTGAGTTTAAAAAATATGCCTGGGATAATTTATTCAATGCAAAAGTAACGGCTACCGAAATGCTCACTTTGTATTCGGAAGCAATTGTGGGAATGGATAAGAATCCCAATATTCCACAACTGTTCCGGGATATTTTTAAGAATGCCTACCTGCCTTATCGTGACCCGGAAACATTAAAGATGTTTTTAAAAACCATCAGCGAGTTTGAATATACGCATAGCGAAATGCTGGGCGATGCATTTGAATACTTGCTTTCAGTGATGGGCTCGCAGGGCGATGCAGGGCAATTTCGTACGCCCAGGCATATCATAGATTTCCTGGTGGCGATTGTAGACCCCGGAAAGAATGATACCATACTCGACCCCGCCTGTGGTACTGCAGGTTTCCTCATCTCTGCTTTTAAGCATATTAAAGAAAAAAATGCAAAGGGACTTACACCTGATGAACGCAGGAAGCTGATACAAAACTTTGTAGGTTATGATATTTCTCCCGATATGGTACGCCTCAGCCTCGTTAACCTTTACCTGCACGGTTTCAGCGATCCACACATACATGAGTACGATACCCTGAGTAGTGAAGACCGCTGGAACGAAAGTTACGACGTCATCCTAGCCAACCCGCCCTTTATGAGCCCCAAGGGTGGCATAAGGCCGCACAAAAAATTTACCATCAGCAGCAACCGCAGCGAAGTGTTGTTTGTAGATTATATAGTCGAGCACCTGAACCCCAAAGGCAGGGCCGGTATTATTGTGCCCGAGGGTGTAATATTCCAGAGCGGCACGGCCTATAAAGACCTGCGAAAAATGCTGGTAGAAAATTACCTCTACGCAGTGGTGAGTTTACCCGCCGGTGTGTTTAACCCATACAGCGGTGTAAAAACCTCCATTTTGCTGATGGATAAAGCCATTGCCAAACAACGAACAGAAATACTGTTTGTAAAAATTGATAATGATGGTTTTGGCCTGGGTGCACAACGTGCTGCGGTAAAAGGGAGTCAGTTGGATGAAGCGATAGCATTGTCAGAGCAATTTAAAGAAGGGAAATTTGCTGACAGTAAAATTGCACATGCGGTTACTAAAAAAGAGATTGAAAAAAATGGTGACTATAATTTGAGTGGGGAAAGATATAAGGCTAATGATATTTTATATTCCACTTATCCTATTGTAGAATTAGGGAGCATAACGGACATTACCACCGGAAAGCTAAATTCAAATGCTGCAGTAGAAAATGGTAAATATCCTTTTTTTACCTGTTCAAAGGATGTTTTTAGAATTGACGACTATGCTTTTGATTGTGAAGCGTTATTACTAGCAGGAAATAATGCTGCCGGAATTTTTGATGTAAAGCATTATGCTGGAAAATTTAATGCATATCAAAGAACTTACGTTATAACTATAAGCGAAGAGTTTAAAACAAAAGTGCTATACTTATATTTAAAGCATCTTTTAGAAATGCATTTGAATATGCTAAGGCTAAACTCTCTTGGAAGTAGTACAAGATATCTTGTATTGAGCATGATTACATCCTTAGAAATCCCCCTTCCTTCCTTATCCATACAGGAAGAAATAGTAGCCGAAATAGAAGGTTATCAAAAAATCATTGATGGCGCCAAAGCGGTGGTTGAAAACTACAAACCTAAAATCGATATTGATCCGAATTGGGAGATGGTGGAGTTGGGACAAATAATTGATGAATTAGAAACAGGGGTTAGTGTTAATTCAGAAAATAAGCCAATCAGTAAAAATGAAATTGGAGTTTTAAAGACTAGTGCGGTCACCTATGGAATTTTTAAGCCAGAAGAAAATAAAGTTGTAATACCTATTGACATAAACAGAGTTAAATGTACCCCTAGAAAAGATTCAATTTTAATTAGTAGAATGAATACTGAAGCTCTTGTTGGTGCAAGCGTTTATGTTGAACAAGATTTCGATAATCTTTATTTACCAGACCGTCTTTGGCAAACAATAATTACAAGAAAGGATGTTTTTGTAAGATTTATACAGCTCATTATTTCATCAGAGGATTACAGAAAAAAAATCAGCGATGTCTGCGGTGGAACTAGTGGAAGTATGAAAAATATATCTAAAAAGAACTTCCTGTCAATATCAATTCCTCTTCCTGCAATCGAAATCCAGCAACAAATCGTTTCCCAAATCGAAAAAGAACAAGCCCTTGTAAATGCTAATAAGCAGCTTATTGAAATTTTTGAGCAAAAGATAAAAGACAGGATTGCAAAGGTTTGGGGTGCAGATAAAAAGGAGGGTGTGGTTTATGAGGAGAATGATGTGCTCACAAACTCTTTAATTAATTAAAATTTGAGATGCTAATCTTGGTTGATTAATATATCAATATAAAATTCAAAAATTAAATTATGGATTTAAAAAAACTTTATTCATTAAGAAGCGAATTCACAATTATTGGTTTAACAGGAAGAACGGGCTCTGGCTGCAGTCGCATTGCTGAATTATTATCAGGTGATTTCAAATCTATAGAATCCAAGGGTTTAAGGTCGGAAAAGGAGTTTAAGGATGAGATTTTTAAACGCAAATATGCTATCTGTAAAAATTATTTATCTCATGATGAAAATTGGGTTCCATTTGTAACTATAAGATACGTTGATGTATTATTGTTTTATATTCTCCATAAAAATGGAGGTAATTATAAAGACTAATTGACGGTTATCCTCCGTAAGCTCTTCCTTATAAAAACCTAGTAATAATTTCAATAAGTCTTTA
>JANOBN010000053.1:0-2851 GCA_031411675.1 Bacteroidota bacterium
TTTTGAAATAAGCGATCGTGTAATTCCTGATATTGTCAAGATTTTCCTTTACTTCTTTTATTTCTTCTTCTACTGATTTAATATGCTCATCTGCTTTAAAAGCATCAAACTTTGAAATACGTTTGATTTTAATTTCAGTAAGCTTCGCAACATCCTCATCGGTAATTTCACGATTGAATTTTTTACGGTAAGGCTTTAATCCTGCATGTATGGTTTCAATTACGCTTTCCCAGGTAGTACATTCTTCAATATCACGATAAATTCGCTTTTCAATAAATATTTTTTCCAGTGATGAAAAATGCCAGTCTTCCTCTAATTCATTTAATCGGATCTGCAATTCACGACGAAGTAATTCCTGGGTATTTAATGTACTGAGTCGTAATATTTCATTCACCCCTAAAAACTGAGGATGTCCGTCAAGGATTACACAGGAGTTAGGAGAGATACTGATCTCGCAATCCGTAAATGCATATAGCGCTTCAATTGTTTTGTCCGTATCCTCACTGCTTTCCGGATGAAGATGAATTACAATTTCCACTTCAGCAGCAGTATTATCTTCTACCTTTTTAATTTTTATTTTGCCTTTTTCATTAGCCAATAAAATAGAATCAATTAAGGAGCTTGTATTACTGCCATAAGGAATCTCTTTTATCACCAGCGTTTTACGATCACGCTTTTCGATTATGGCACGAACACGTATTCTACCCCCTCTTAATCCTTCATTATACTTGCTGAAATCTGCAATGCCTCCTGTTGCAAAGTCAGGCATCAAGTTGAACGGTTTATCACGCAATGAATCAATACTTGCTTCAATCAATTCACAGAAGTTATGAGGAAGTATTTTACAAGCTAATCCAACAGCAATACCTTCAATGCCGGATGCCAGCAGCAAAGGAAATTTAACAGGCAAACAAACCGGTTCTTTATTTCTTCCATCGTAAGATGATTGCCAGATCGTTGTCTTCGGGTTAAAAATTACTTCCAGTCCGAACTTACTCAACCGTGCTTCAATATAACGCGAAGCTGCAGCACCATCACCGGTATATATATTTCCCCAGTTACCCTGACGATCAATCAATAAATCTTTTTGTCCTATTTGAACTAATGCATCACCAATAGAAACATCACCATGTGGATGATATTTCATGGTATGACCTATGATATTCGCCACTTTATTAAAACGGCCATCTTCCAGCTCCCACATAGCATGCAACACCCGGCGCTGAACGGGTTTTAAACCATCATCCAGATAAGGAACAGCCCGCTCCAGAATAACATATGAAGCATAGTCCAGAAACCATGTTTCATACATCTCCGCAACCGGACCATGATGTTTATGTTGGTTGGAATTTAAAGAATCATTTTTCATTAGTACCCTTCAATTGAAATTTATTGCTTTATTAAATGATCTGTATATATATTGTGAGAAATTAAATTTGAAAAAAATTATACTTCTATTAATTCCTCTGTGTCTTCTTTAACGGCATCCAGTTCTTCCTCAATCTTCAGGTTTTTAATAATAAACTCCTGACGTTCCGGTGTGTTTTTTCCCATATAATAATCCAGCAGATCTTTCAATGAAGATTCTCCGGTAAGTGTAACAGGCTCCAGCTTGATTTTTTTTCCGATAAATGCTTTAAATTCATCAGGAGATATTTCTCCCAATCCTTTGAATCGTGTTATTTCCGGCTTAGGTCCCAATTTATTTATCGCATTGGTTTTTTCGGCAGGTGTGTAGCAGTAAATAGTTTCTTTTTTATTTCTCACACGAAACAAAGGAGTCTGTAATATATATACATGATTATTGTTTACTACTTCCGGAAAGAACTGAAGGAAGAAGGTAAGCATCAGCAAACGAATGTGCATACCGTCCACATCAGCATCAGTGGCAATTACAATTCTGTTATACCGTAATCCTTCCAGGCCGTCTTCTATATTTAAAGCATTTTGCAACAGATTAAATTCTTCATTTTCATAAACAATTTTTTGGTGAGTCCGAAGCAGTTCAGTGGCTTACCTTTCAAACTGAATACAGCTTGTGTATTTACATCACGTGCAATAGTGATGGAACCACTTGCCGAATCTCCCTCCGTAATAAATAAGGTGCTGTTTAAACGATCAGGATTACGCATGTTATCCAGATGTGTTCTGCAATCGCGCAGTTTCTTATTGTGCAGGTTTGCTTTTTTCGCTCTCTCATTTGCCAGTTTTTTAATGCCGGCAATCTCTTTGCGTTCCCGTTCACTTTGCTGTATTTTTTTTAACCAGCGGTCTGCCGTTTCCGGATGCTTATGCAGATAATTATCCAGTTGCGTAGAAACAAAATCATTAATCCAGTTTCTTAATGATGGTCCGTTAGGCTCTGTATTCTGAGAACCCAGTTTGGTTTTTGTTTGTGATTCAAAAACCGGTTCCTGAATTCGGATACTCAGAGCTGCAACAATAGAGGTTCTTACATCACTGGGATCAAAATCTTTCTTGTAAAAATCACGCACCGTTTTAACGATGGCTTCCCGGAAAGCTGCCTGATGGGTACCGCCTTGTGTAGTATGCTGACCATTTACAAAGGAATAATAATCTTCACCATACGAAGTGGTATGTGTAAATGCTACTTCAATATCTTTTGCTTTCAGATGAATGGCAGGATACAATGGCTCATCACTTAAATTATGCTCCAGTAAATCCAGTAAGCCGTTTTTGCTCGTGTATTCCTGGCCATTAAATTTTATTGTAAGTCCAACATTTAAGAAAGTATAATTGCGAATCATACTTTCAATATATTCACTTTTGTATTCGTAATCCGTAAAAATATTACCGTCAGGCTGGAAAATGATATGGGTGCCGTTCGATT
>JANOBN010000054.1:0-1631 GCA_031411675.1 Bacteroidota bacterium
ATGCAACACCGTGCAGAAGAAATTAAAGGAACAATGACCATTAAATCCATCATTGAAAGAGGTACGGTGATTGAATTAACTATGCCAAGATATTGTTGAGTAACAAAATTTTCTTCGCGGCGGTAACTTAAAACTTCTTCCCCCACATTTATGTAGGATGAATCCTGATTAATAGTTACGATTTTTACGTCGTAAACATAAATTAATCAAATCAAAATGAAACAAACTAACATTTTCTTAATTGTGGCGTTGATGACTTTATCGATGCACGTTAACGCACAGGTCAACTATTTGTTCTCCGCAAGTTCAACACCTTATGTACCTGTTACAGGAGGCACATCACCCCATCTTACTACAAGTATAACTGCATGGGAACCGGAGGATGAGGGTTATGCAAACATACCGATAGGCTTTACTTTTAAATACAATAACGAAAACTATACCCGCACCAATGTTAACGTAAATGGTTTTATCACGTTAGGAGATACATCGCTTAATATTATTTTCCCTAACGGTAGTATTTATAATGGTTGGCCTTATTTTAAAAACAACCTTGCAAAGTCACCACCATTTAACAAAAGACCGGTGATTGCCCCTTTTTGGGATGACTTGGTTTTGCCCGATACTTCAAACCTTGTTTATAAAACAACAGGAGCAGCACCTTTCAGGGTTTTCACTGTTGAATGGAAACAGGCGAAATGGGTGTATGAGTCTCTGGGGCCCGTTCTTTCCATTGAGGTAAAATTATTTGAAACTACGAATATCATTGAATTTCATTATAAGGACGAAGGCACCTTACCTGATCCGCGTTATGCATTTGCATCTATAGGAATTACATCTGCATGGGCGAACAGAGATTTTATTTCTTTACAAAATACTTCAGCCAACCCCACTATCAGTTTAATTCGATCAAACGATTCTTTAACAATAAAGCCGGCTGACAATCAGGTGTACAAATTCAGCCCTGCACCCATCAACATTCCACAACCATTGGAACCTTCATTAAAATATACGAACAAAAAAGTTTCATTTTCATTGCAGTCAAGCGGGGTAAACCGATTTGAATATGCAATTACACAATCGCCTATTCCACCGGTTTCGGGTACGCAAACGCTACTGCAGAATGTTACTAAAGGAGCATTATTACCTTCTACAACTTATTATTTATATGCCCGCTCCAAAGTATGCAGCGTCAATTATAGTCAATGGGTTTGTGATTCTTTCAAAACCGCTGTAAATCCATTGTCATTACCTTACATTGAGGATTTTGAAACAGTTACTGACCCAACTTATTTTCCGGATAATATGAGGCAGCAGGATTTTAATGATACTTCCTATTACTCTTCCCCGGAATATCCGCCATACGGAGCTTATCCTGTTTTTCCAAACGATGGAAATAGTTTGATTAATAACTATTTTACCGATTATTATAATTTGAATGCATGGGCATTTACCCCCGGGCTTAATCTTAAAGCCGGCAAAACATATAAACTCAAATTCAGCTATGCGTCATTTTGGTCGTATGACCCATCAGACGCTGCAAGCCTTGAAGTAAAATTTGGTAAAGCATGTGGTGCTGCGGGAATGACAGGCGGAACACTTTTTACAAAAACAGATATTACCAATGCTGA
>JANOBN010000055.1:0-1701 GCA_031411675.1 Bacteroidota bacterium
CGTCCATTCAGATCATACAAAGTAACTTTATCCGGATGTCCTCCTTTAAAGTTGATCTGCCATTGGTCATCACTGGGATTTGGGTATACTGAAGTTGTTTCTGTAAAATTATCAATTCCAATTCCCGAAGTGCTGCTTCGAACAATAAATTGCAACATCATTCCCATATCTTCATGAGCCAGATTATGACAGTGATACATATAAGGCACGGTATCATTGGCAAAATCTTCAAATCGTGTTATAATGGAAACTGTTTCATTCGGCTTTACTAAAACAACATCTTTAAGTCCGCTTTCATATGCAGGCGGTGCAATTCCGTTTCTGGTCAATATATAAAACTGAATATCGTGTACGTGCATCGGATGAGCCATATTGGAAGTGTTGGTTATATTCCAAACTTCAATATCTCCCAGATTGATGGTGTCGTTAATAACAGAATGAATATAAGAAGTGTTGTCCAAAAAGAAATTGCCCTGTCCGCTTACCATTCCCATTCCGCTAATGGTCCGTGTACGTATGCGATTTGCATTGGCCGGATTCCACGGTGATTGAGGAATTAATGTTGCAGGTATACTTACCACAGGACTACCTGTTACAGGCACAACATTTATTTGCATAATTGCAAAATCAACTGCTTCAAGCGGACCATTGCCACCCATCATTCCTGTTATTGCACCGGGAATATTCGTTGCCATTTCAGATGCAAAACTTTGTAATAAAAATGTTGTTCCGGGAGTATCCCCTGTCAGGTTTAATAGAATCTCTGCCCGCTCACCATTGGCCAGCAATAAACGATTAGTACTATACGGCTGAGCGAGAAGTCCGCCATCACCCCCTATAACGGAAAAACTACGCTGGTCACTAAATCCGATATTATATACTCTGGCATTTGAACCATTCAGCAACCTTAAACGAACCACTTGTGCCGGACAATCCAGATAAGGATGTATAGTGCCATTTACCTGCATAGAATCTCCAAGTGCATTCGCCAGCAACTGACCGGAAATACTGTATTTTTTATCCTGAAGTATGACCGGGAAATCATCAATACCATAAGTTCTGGGTAAATTTAAAAGTGATTCATCAGCATCTTTAATAATTATAAGTCCTGCCAGCCCATTAGTCACCTGTGGCATCGTATTCATATGAACATGCGGGTGATACCAGTATGTGCCGGCATTGTTCATCACTTTAAAACTTGCATTCCAGGTTACACCAGGATCAATTGTAGTATGTGGACCGCCATCGGCTAAAGAAGGAACATGCAACCCATGCCAGTGAGAGGATGTTACCTCAGGGAGATTATTGGTAACATTAATGGAAACAGAATCATCTTTTTGTAAAACCAATGTAGGGCCAAGGTAACTACCGTTAACGCCATAAGTACTCGTGGTTAGTCCACTAAAGAATTGCTTGGTACCGGTATTAAAGCTCAGACTAATAACCGGTCCGGTAAGTACCGGCGGAATATATAAAGCCTGATTATAAACCTGAGCGCTGACTGTGCCGGTTAAGAATAAAAACAGCATATTTATATTGATTTTCCGGAATATTTTCATTGTTTTTAGTTGCTTCAATATTATAGTTCAAAAATAGGCAATTATCAAGTCTCAAATATCATTTTACCACTTTGTAACTGGACTAATAAAGGAAATTAACAAATTGGTTTTGTAAATTTTAATGAATTGATGCGCTTGAACA
>JANOBN010000056.1:0-3420 GCA_031411675.1 Bacteroidota bacterium
CGGAAAAATTAAATCAGGTAAAGAGGAAAAAATAGCAATCGTTCAGGACGAAACAATATCCTGAAATAATATTCAATTTATTATCAAATGAAAACAGGCTGACAATAATTAATTAACTATCCAATTACTTTTGCAGCAGTACTATTTTAATTTTAGGAATAATGGAAAAGACTTCAAACAGAAAAACAATTTTAAAAAGCAGCATCTCAAAAAGAGAGACCGACGCCGATTATTTCAGTATGCCGGATATTGTGGAGGACTACCCTGTAATACCGGGGAAAAAGGATTTTATGCACATCAGAGTGAAGTCCTTCTTTTGCAATAACGAAAAAAAGAACCAGTAAATAAGCAAAACCTTCTCATGTACAAAAGAACAATTGGCAATTTCAGCCGGTCAACTTATCTATTAACCAGTAAAAATATTTAAAGAAAAAAAAATGATGCCGTTAAATGACAATACTTCGTTAAGTGATTACATACAAGCTGTTAAATCGGAATGGATTGAAACAAACGGACTAGGGGGCTTTGCAAGTTCTACAATTACCGGTTCCAACACAAGGAGGTATCACAGTCTACTTGTAGCAGCAATGAAGCCACCGGTTGAAAGATTATCCTTGCTTTCAAAATTAGATGAAACAATTGTATGCGGTGATGATAAGTTCGAATTAGGAACCAACCAGTATAAAGGTGCTGTATCACCAAAGGGGTTTAGTTTTATTAAGAGTTTTTCAAAAAGTTTATTGCCGGAGTGGGTATTTGAATTGCCAAATGGAATTGAACTGAAAAAGACCATTGCCTGTGTACAGGGTGAAAATGCCACAATTATTATTTATGAGGTACTGAAAGCGAAAACAACCTTCACTTTAGAATTATTACCGTTAATTTCCGGAAGAGATTTTCACGCATTAATACATGCCAATGAATTAACAAATCGTAAAACGGAATTTGCAAACGCCACATTAATAGTGAAGCCTGAAAAAGAGATCCCGGGATTTTTCATCGTCGCTGAGGGATCAGAATTTAAGGAGAAGCCCGATTGGTATTATAATTTTGAATATTTAGTGGAGCAATACCGTGGACAGGAATGTCTGGAAGATTTATTCACACCAGGAATATTATCAAAGGAGTTAAAAAAAGGTGAAAAATTTGGAGTTATAATCACAACAGAAGATCCTGAAGGAAAGAATGCCATCAGTTTATTTAAAGAGGAAAAATTAAGAAAAGAAGAACTTATTGCTCAGTGCAAAGGTGAAACCGAGAAAACACTAACACTTGCGTCAGACCAGTTTGTTGTAAAACGCGGAGCAGATTTAAAAACAATCATTGCGGGTTATCACTGGTTCAGCGATTGGGGACGTGATACCATGATTGCCTTGCCCGGTATATGTCTGAGCACGAAGCGATATGCTGATGCAAAAAAAATTCTATTGGCATTTGCGGAAAGTGTTGATCAAGGAATGCTGCCAAATCGTTTTCCGGATTATGGTGAGGCGCCGGAGTATAATACTGTGGATGCATCATTGTGGTTTTTTATTGCTATTAAAAAATATCTTGAAGCCACCAATGATAAAAAATTTGTGTTGCAGCAACTATTGCCGGTTCTTACTGAAGTTATTGACTGGCATTTTAAAGGAACACGATTTAATATTCATGCAAACAATGACGGGTTGCTTTTTCAGGGAACAGAAGGGCAGCAACTTACCTGGATGGATGCCAGAGTGGGTGACTGGGTAGTTACACCACGAATTGGCAAAGCAGTGGAGATTAGTGCACTCTGGTTTAATTCAATAATGATATACTCCGAACTTTTGAAATTGAACAAAGAGAAAGCAGAGTCGATGAAATATCTGGCGTATGCGGAAAAGATAAAAAATCAGTTCACCGGGTTTTACTGGAATGATAATTTAAAATGCTTATATGATTTTGTTAATGATGACTATAAGGATGAATCAATTAGACCTAATCAGTTGTTTGCAATCAGTTTGCCTTATCAATTGATTGATGGAACGAAGGCAAAACAAATTTTAAAGACGGTAAAAGAAAAGTTGTATACTCCGGCAGGCTTAAGAAGTCTGTCAATGGACCATGCTGATTACAAAGGTCATTATGGGGGAGATCAATTGACACGTGATGGTGCATATCATCAGGGTACGGTCTGGAGCTGGCTGCTGGGCCCGTATATTGATGCAATTATTAAGGTGAAAGGAAATAAAGGGACTGAAGAAGCGAGGGATGTTATTGAAAAATTTGAATATCATTTTAATGAAGCAGGTATAGGAACGGTTTCTGAAATCTTTGATGGAGATGCCCCACATGCTCCCCGTGGATGTATTGCACAAGCATGGAGCGTTGGAGAATTACTCAGAGTGGTAATGGAGTATGGGCTGCAAAAAAAACAGAAGAGATCAACAAAGAAAACAACAGTTTGAAATTAATCTTCTTTTGTTTTCTGCATTCCGGATGCCTCATCGATTTTAGGTAATGGAGTAACCATTTCATGAACTGGATTCTTTTTTAATTGCCTCGACATCCAAACTGCATTATCCATTAATTCTTTAACAGAGCGATCAATATATTTTGATTTAGAAAATTGCTCAATATTATGATCCATATCCTCTGCAGTCCACCCCCTGCTCCACCCCACAAAACTGAAAGGAGGAAATACGAATCCAAGATCAGTAAAAAACACCATCATTTGCGCTGCTACTTGTTGAATATTATCCTGACCACCGGTGATTATAAATCCTGCTACTTTGTTTTTAATTAACACCCGGTCCTTTAATGTGATTTGATTTTGCACACAATTTAACCGTTCTGCCATCTTAAAATAGAGTGAAGATGCATTTCCCCAACGAATAGGTGTAGCAACAATTAACACATCAGCCCAAAGAATCATTTTACGATACACTTCATTCATTCCATCTTCCGGATTCATTTCAGAAATTGAACATGGCCATGTGCATGCATTTTGATGCCGTGAGTAATATCCTTCACAATTTCGAAACTCCAGATTGCGCAATTTTATCATTCGGGTGTTGGCATTAAACTTCTCCTTTGCATGAGCCAGTGTTTTTACCAGTGCATCTTCTGATGTAGAAGGCCGCGGAAGAGCATCATTCATTTGAGTGGTAGAAATTCCAAGTACATTTAAGGAATCTGCAGTTGTTTCATATTTTAATTTCTCCAAATCTTCCAAAGGATTATAAGCATGTTTTGCTGCTTTTGCTTTAACTATCGGTTTTTCACTAATAAGAATTCTTTCATTTTCAATTTTTACTTCATATACACTTTGTTGGTCCTCATATCCGGGAATGCCGGAACCGGTACGAATGTTATACTCCCATCCATGCCATGGACACATTACATACCATCCACCATCGTATTTTTTTGCAACAGTCCCTTGTCCCAGCGGGCCTCCTT
>JANOBN010000057.1:0-4234 GCA_031411675.1 Bacteroidota bacterium
ATTCCATTGGAGAATTTTCCAAAAATGAATGGAATAATTTATTCTGCTGTATCAGATGGTGCAGGAGGATGGTATCTTGGAGGAAACTTTACACAAGCAGGACTTGTAACTGTAAATCGCTTGTGTCATTTATTAAGCAATAATACTATTGATCTTTCATTTGTACCTGACCCAAACAACACGGTATATTCTTTACTTCTTGATGGCAATATACTTTATGCAGGAGGCACTTTTACTACAATAGGCAGTAGTTCTCTTAATCGCATAGCGGCTATTGATGCTACAACCGGTATTGCAACGGCATGGAATCCAAACGCTGACAATAGTGTTTATACAATTAAAAAAGTAGGTAGCGATATTTGTGTAGGAGGTGCATTTACAAAAATCGGATCTACAGATCATAGCCCCTATTTTGCTAAACTTGATGCAACCACTGCATTAGCTAAACAAACTATAGCACCTAATTATTTTGTATATGATATTCAGACTGATAATACAAATACTTATTTCGGTGGTTATTTCAATAATGCCGGTTTTTACACTGGAAAAGGAGCATGTTTTACAGGCACAACCGACATTCCGGTTTGGGATTTCCCAATTGCTAATGGCAGTATTAACGTAAGTATTCCTGATGGTTCCGGCGGATGGTATATCGGAGGAAATTTTACTGCGTTAGGCTCAGTAACGCGTAACAGAATTGCTCATATACTTCCTAATCTAACGGTTGATCCGGCATTTAACCCTGATGCAAATAACACAGTTTATGCTTTATTCTTAGATGGTACTACATTATATGTTGGTGGATCATTTACCACTATTGCAGGAAATAATTATAACAGAATAGCTGCAATTGATTTAACTACTAATAGCGGAACAGCATGGAACCCGAATGCAAATAACGCAGTGTATTCACTCTATGTAAATGCAACGGAAGTTTATGCCGGTGGTGCATTTACTTTTATTGGTGATGCTGATCAGCCATATTTTGCAAAACTGGATAAAACTATTGGCACAAAACAGCCTTCTATCGCTACAAACTATTTTGTTTATTCAATTGCTGAAAATAGCGGCAATTTATATTTAGGGGGATACTTTAATATTGCAGGATTTAATACCAATTATGGCGCTGCTTTAACCACAACTAATGATATTCCTGATGCAGCTTTCCCAAAAACAAACGGAACTGTATATGATATCATATCTGATGGATCCGGCGGATGGTATATTTCGGGTAATTTTACTACAGTAGGAACTTTAACAAGAAACAGGATCGCTCATATCAATTCTAACTACACAGTAGACCAAAACTGGAATCCTGATGCAAATAACTCTGTTTATGCACTTGCATTAAGCAACGGAAAACTTTATGCCGGTGGAACTTTTACAGTTATCGGTGGTAACACTACAAACCGTCTTGCAGAAATTGATGCTGCAACTGGTGTTGTAAATTCCTCCTTCAACCCTGCACCTGACAATGCGGTTTATGCACTAGATGCATCAGCATCCACTTTGTATGTTGGAGGTGCATTTAGCAATATCGGAGCTTCAGCAAGAGCTTACATCGGTGCCATAAACACAACTACCGGTGCAGTAACATCATGGAATCCGGGAGCCAGCTATTTTGTATATACTCTTAAACTTTCCGGGTCCACTCTATATGTTGGTGGTGCATTTAATACTATTGGAGGTTTAACACGGAATTACGCAGCTGCACTTAATACTTCAAATGGTAATCCAACAACATGGGATCCAAATTCCAATGGTTATGTAAATACTCTTGCAATTGACGGAACAACCATTTATGCCGGTGGATCTTTTACTACCATTGGTGGCCAACCTAGAAATCGCATTGCTGCATTAAATAATACCAATGGCAATGCAAGCACCTGGAATCCAAATGCAAGTTCAAATGTAAATGGTATTGCCATTGGCACCAATAGCGTGTATCTTGCAGGAGACTTTACAACTGTTGGCGGACAAACTCGCCAATACCTGGCTGAAATAAATAAAGCTAATAATAATGCTACTACCTGGAATCCACAGGCAAATGCCGGCGCTGATGTAATTGCAGTTAATGGAACGAATATTATTATCGGCGGTAGTTTCACCTATCTTAAAGCGGAAAACAGAAATTATATTTTATCTGTTAATACGGCTTCTACGCTTATTTCCCCAACATGGAATCCAAATTCCAACAGTTATGTTTCAACAATTGCATTTAGCGGTTCAAATATATATGTTGGTGGTGCATTTACTACTATTGGCGGACAACCTCGAAATTATATGGCCGCTTTAAACAATACCAATGGTAATGCAACAATCTGGAACCCCAATCTAAACCAATATCCAAACAATATAAGAATTAATGGCACTACTCTTTATGCTGTAGGTGCTTTTACAACTGCAAGTGGCCAAACAAGAAAATATGCCGCTAGTTATGATCTTAATACAGGCACAATTACATCCTGGAATCCTCAGTTTAATACTTCCGGTCAAACAGTGTCATTGAGCGGTGGAAATGTTCTCGTTGGTGGTGATTTTAACTATGGTAAATATGAAGACCGCAATTATATTCTGTCAGTATCACAATCTACTGGATTAATTAATAACTGGAATCCGGCTTCCAATAGCTATGTTAATCGTATTGCACTTTCAGGTAATTCTATATATGCCGTAGGTTCATTTACCTCTATCGGTGGTCAAAGCAGGAGTTATATAGCTGAGTTGAATAATACCAACGGAAATGCTACAACCTGGAACCCGGGAACTAATGCTGATGTTTCAGATTTGTTAATTAATGGTAACTCAGTGTATATTACCGGTAACTTTACTTCGGCAGGCGGCACCCCAAGAAACTATGTAGCAGAACTGGATGCAACTACCGGTTCAGCAAAAACGTGGAATCCAAAAGCAAACGCTACTGCAAATATTATTCGTACTGATGGCACTAATATTTTGTTAGGTGGTAGTTTTGATTTTCTTAAATCCGAATCACGCTCTAATCTGCTTGCATTTGATGCAGTAACAAAGCTTATTACTCCATTTAATCCAAATTCAAATGGATATATCACAAGTTTAGCAGTTGATGGTAACTCTGTTTTTGCGGGCGGCGGATTTTCAAACATTGGTGGTCAACCGCGTAATTATCTGGCGGAATTAGACCGCAATTCAGGTAATGCTACTACATGGAATCCTAATATGAATGGTACTGTTGATGCGCTGGAATTTAGTTCTTCTACTGTTTTTGCAGGAGGAAACTTCACTTTAGCCGGTTCATCCACTCGTAATAATATTGCTGCTATAGACAGAACTTCAGGAGCTGCAACATCATGGGATCCTTCAGCAACTGCGAGGATCTATGCACTGAAACGTTCTAACGGCATATTGTATGCTGGTGGTAATTTTACTAATATTGGAGGAGCTCCGAGAAACCGTCTCGCCGGAATTGATGAAACCACAGGAACAGCAACAACATTTAACCCGGATCTTAACGGTTCTGTTTATGCAATCGATATAAATAGCAATACTCTTTATGCCGGTGGTGCTTTTAATATGATAGGAGCAGTTACCCGTGATCGTCTGGCATCTTTCGACCTTAATTCAGGTACCCTTAATGCTTGGAATCCGGGTGCAGACAATGCTGTATATGCGCTAAAGTATGCAGATAACTATGTTGCAGTGGGCGGAAGTATGACTGTTGCCGCAGGGCAGACTGTTAGCAGGCTTTCCCTGATTAACGCTATTACCGGACAAAATGGTTATTGGTACCCCGCTTTTAATAATACTATTTATGCATTATATATAACAGATTCTACTTTGTATACAGGAGGATATTATTCCATACTCGATAATTCCATTCAGAATTATTATGCTTCCTTCAGCTTTACCGGTGGAATTGGCGTTGTGGGAATTGAAGATCAGGCAACTTCTATTGCTGATGGAATCAGTATATTCCCAAATCCGGCATCCGGCTATATGTTTATTAAACTTGATGAAAAACTATCAGGAAAAGTAAATGCTGATATATATAATCTTCAGGGTTCTTTAATACGATCTGAAAACATTGTTGATGAGCTGACAGGAATAAGCCTAAATGGCATGTCTTCAGGTATGTACTTATTAAAAATTACCAATGGCGATCAGCAATATACACAAAAGCTGATTGTTCAATAAATAACTTTCTTTCCAAAAACGGCTCATCATATAGTTGATGAGCCGTTTTTTTATGAATGAT
>JANOBN010000058.1:0-1765 GCA_031411675.1 Bacteroidota bacterium
GGTAAGGTTTTTAGTGATAATCCTGAAACTGATAAGGTTAAATATGTAATTGATAAAAATACTTTAAACAGTGATTTAAAGTATGTACGTGCTGAAGATATGCGTATTAAAATTAAAATTACAAACCATGTAGCAGATGGAAAGGACATTCATGCTGAGGCTGGTGATGATGATGGTGTAGTTTCAACTTATTCTTTACAAAACTCAGGTGATGATGTTGCTTCCTTAAAAAAGAGAGCTGAAGTACTTTTAGCTAAAGAAAAATTTACTGGTTATCAAGGCAAAATTATTGCGTTTGATATACCGTTTACAAGGCATGGTATGATTGCTTCCATTTTAAGTTATGAATATCCAGAGCGAGATGGTAAATACTTTATAGATGCAGTTGTTGTTGAAATGGATGATTCACCGAAATACAGACGTGAAAGTAAAATTGGGAGGATTGCACAATGACACCTGAAGTAGAAGAAATAAGAAATGCAATAAGAGCTGTTGTAGCAGAAATGATTCCAGTTCAAACGCAGTGGGGAACTGTAATTAAAGTTACTGGAAATACCTGTTCAGTTAAGCTATCGAAAACAGAAACTGAAATGCCAAATGTTTTTCTTGGCTTCGATGATGGAGACAGACAAGTTATTCCTGAAGATGGTAGTAAAGTGCTTATAGGCATAGTAAATAACCTACGTACTGGAGGTTTCATACTCATGGCAGAAAAGGTTAAGGAAATGAGATACTATGCTGATAAAACAGTATTTAATAAAGGATTAAAGAAAGGTTTGGTTTTGCTTGAAAAAGTTGTACAGAAGTTAAATAACCTAGAGCAACAGCATAACAAAGCATTACTAGATTTTGTCACTCATACGCATATTGACCCCTTAAGTGGAGCTACTGGAGTTATTGTAGTTCCTCCGCAAGCAACGAGCATAATTCCTACGCAAGAAAGCGAATTAGAAAATACTAAAATCATACAGTAATGGCACTAAATAGCAATGACTTAAAAAATGATTTAGTTGCAGCGATAGTTGCATCTGATAGCACATTAACTCAGGCACAAATTGATAAGATGACAATAATATTTGAAAAGTTTGCAATTGCAATTACAGACCAAATAAAAAGAGGTAGTATAACAGTAAGTGGTAACGGTAATTATTTAGTTCAATAACATGATAAGAGATTTTTTAAGCGATTTAGAAGGAGATATTGCAATTAAAGCTGGTAATATGGTTATTGGAGATTGCTGGAATCAGGAATCAAAATTAATAACTGGAAGCAGTCCTGGTGATTTTAAAAATGCTCCATTAATTGGCCCACAAATAATTAAAATGATTCATAAAAAGCAAGGAGCGCAGCGCATCATTGAAGCTTTGAAATTCCATCATAAAATTGATAATAAAACGGGTATAAAAATAAGTATTAACGGTTCAATCTTAAAGGTAGATAAGTAACAATGAAAGTAATTACAGTATATGATGAGCAAACCATTTATGATATAGCTATACAAGAATATGGCCATGTTGATGGTGTTGATTTATTGTTACAAGATAACCCTGAATTGCAAGGATATGATTCAATAATAAATGCTGGCCAGCTACTTAAAATAATTCAAGAACCTATAAACAAGGACATAGTAGATAAATATTCAAAGGAACATTATAAAGCTTCAGGAGAGGTAAGTGACATAGCAGATTTTGAATTAGAAAGTAGTGGTGGTGATTTTGATTTGAATGATTTTGATGGAGATGATTTTTATTAATTTAAATAGTAT
>JANOBN010000059.1:0-3882 GCA_031411675.1 Bacteroidota bacterium
TTTTTGATGCCGATGCCGATGGCTTGCAAGATCTTATTATTGGTAGTGATTATTTTTATTACACCGGAGGAACACGTACTGCTCAATTAACTTACTATCGCAACATAGGTACATCAACAAACCCTGAATTTAATCTTATAACACGCGATTATGCCGGCCTTGCTGCTTATAATTTCTCAGGTGCATATCCAACATTCGGCGATATTGACGGTGATGGTGATAAGGATATGATTTTAGGGAATACGAATTCCAGCATTACACTTTTTAGAAATATTGCCGGAGCCGGCAACCCTTCCGTTTTTGTTTTGGATAGCCTGAATTATCAAAACATCAGTGTGGGTAGTAACGGTCAGCAAAGTATTCCGGTGCTTTATGATCTGAATAAGGACTTAAAGCTGGATCTTATTATTGGCAAAAGAACCGGTGTTTTATATTATTATCAGAATACAGGTTCCGCGTCAAACCCAGTTTTTACTTTTATAACGGATACATTAGGTGCAGTTGACGTTCATGATCAGTTAAATCTGCTTGGTTATAGTGCGCCGGTTTTTTATGATAGTGCAGGAGTTACTCAAATGCTGGTAGGAAACTATAACGGATTTATATATCATTATAATAATATCGACAATAATCTTTCCGGTGTATTTAATCTTGTTGATTCCACCTTTGAGGATATTTTTGAACCTAAGCTGGCTGTCCCTGCTTTAGCTGATCTGGATGGTGACGGATTGTTTGATCTTGTCATTGGCAATGCAGCAGGCGGAGTACGCTATTACTCACAAACCACAACAGATATTTCAGAATCAGCTCCTGATCCGCTCTTTAATTGTTATCCAAACCCTGCTTCCGGAATTGTAAATCTTGATTTTAAGGCATCATCTGCTAATAATCGAATGATCAGCATCAGTGATGTCCTTGGCAGGGTTGTAATGAGCACTTCTTCTTCCAGGAAAAATGTATCTGTTGATATTTCTGCATTATTACCCGGCACTTATATTATCTGTGTAAATGAAAATGGAAGCAGTGTTACGCAAAAATTAATTGTTAAATAATAATATCAGTATAATGAAAAACATCTTGTTGTTATTTGGTTTAGGAACCATACTATTTCTGTCATCCTGCAAAGATGATGGCTGTAAGGCGGGTGCTGGTGGCAGCTTAACTTTTGTTTTAAGTCCAAAACATCATGTGCGTGCTATACCGGGATGTACAATTAAGATAAAATATAACTCTAAAGATTTCCCCGGAGAAAATGGTAATTATGAAATCGTTACGCAAGCAGGGGCAATGGAGTCATCAGTGACAGTTACCGGACTAAAATGTGGCGATTATTATTTCTTTGGTGTTGGTGTAGACTCTTCCGTAACCGATGCTGATAAAACTGTTAAAGGCGGAATACCATATTCTACTGAACAGGAATCCGGAACTATTGAACTGGTAGTTCCTGTAACGGAAACCCATTAAACGGGAAGTCTATTAATTGTTGTTTTGAGAAAGTATCAGATTTGTTATTGGCAAAGATCTGACTGAGTTATTTCTTTTTCCTTTTCGATTTATTGGATTTACTGAAAAGGGTTAGTTGTTTTTTAGCATAATCAATATTCGCCTGAAACATTTTTAAAATATCCCCGCCAAGCACACCGTCAACAGGCTTTTTTTTGATGAGCTCATAGCTTTTATTTACATGCACCATGTCCAGTAAAACAAGTTCTGTATTCGTAAGTACAAAATCACCAACTTGAAATTTATCAGTATGAAACATATGACTTTCCATACTTGAAGAACCAATGCCACTGCTATGACCTTCATGTTTCTTGAATTTCTTTTGAGTGGTAAAGCGATCAATATGATTCATGTCAAGTACAGTTTGTGATGCGCCGGTATCTAAAACTAATCTTGCACTTTTTGAATTTATTTTAACTTTTACAATGAGATGCATGCCATTGGGAGGAATAGCCACCGTTTGTAATTTGATAATTGTTTTCAAAATATGTGGATTATATATATTAAAAAACCGCAGTGATTTGCTGCGGTTAAAATTATTAAAACGATGAAGTTGTTAATTTTTTATTTAACCGCTTCCTGCATTTTGTCTAATACTTCCATTACTTCTTTCACTGCTTTAGCAGATCCCTGAAGAAGTTCCATTTCCGCTTTATCAAGTTTCAATTCAATAATACTTTCAATTCCTTTGCTGCCTAATTTAACCGGCACGCCGAGGTAAATATCTTTTAATCCATACTCGCCATTCAACCATGCACAACATGGGAAAATACGTTTCTGGTCACGCACGATTGCTTCCACCATCTGCGCTGCTGCAGCACCCGGAGCATACCATGCAGAGGTACCCATCAGATTTACTAATTCTCCGCCGCCGGTCTTTGTACGATTCACAATTGCTTCCAGTTTATCAGCACTAATTAGCTCCGTAACCGGAATTCCTGCAACAGTAGTATAACGTGGAAGTGGAACCATGGTATCACCATGACCACCCATAAGAACTGCCTGAATATCTTTTGGTGAAACATTTAATGCTTCTGCAAGAAATGCTCTGTAACGGGCAGTATCTAAAATACCGGCCATGCCAAATACTCTTGATGAATCAATTCCTGCAGTAAGATAACTGCAATAGGTCATAACATCCAACGGGTTACTTACTACAATAATGATAGTATCAGGAGAATGTTTAATAATATTTTCTGTAACAGTTTTAACGATCCCGGCATTAGTGGCTATTAAGTCATCACGGCTCATGCCCGGTTTGCGCGGTAAGCCGGAAGTAATAACAACAACATCAGATCCTGCAGTAGCAGAATAATCGTTAGTAGATCCTTTTAAACGGGTATCATAAAGATTGATAGGGGAAGTCTGCCAGATATCAAGTGATTTACCTTCTGCAGTTCCTTCTTTAATATCTAATAAAACTACTTCATTACAAAGCTCTTTTTGAGCAATTACATTGGCACAAGTGGCGCCTACGTTCCCGGCACCTACAACGGTTACTTTCATTTTTCAAAGGGTTTTTAGTGCCGCGAAGGTATAAAAAAACCAACTTTAAGGGAAGTATTTATATTAAAAAAGCAGTACTATCCTATAAAATGCCGGGGCATGTGAATTTGAGTATATTTTGCCTGGTCGATAAACAGGGCCAGGCTCTTTAGAAAATGGCTTTGGCAAATTTGAAGTTATGGCGCTTTGCTATTGAGATTTGCTTATAACGATACCCCAATGCCTAATGCAAAAATCTGCATTTTATCAGGAATATTAACGAAAACTTAATACGGATCATAAAAAAAGAGCAACCGGGAAATGGTTGCTCTTTTTAAATATAAATTATTTTACCTGTTATGCATCCACTTTTGCATAGCGGGCATTTTTTTCAATGAATGCTCGTCTTGGCGGAACATCATCACCCATCAGCATTGCAAAAATGCGGTCAGCTTCAGCAGCACTGTCAATGGTTACTTGTCTTAAAGTGCGCTTATCAGGATTCATGGTTGTTTCCCAAAGTTGTTCCGCATTCATCTCTCCCAAACCTTTATATCGTTGAGTTCCCACAGAACTTTCTTTTCCTTCTCCCGCTAGTTGTTTAATTGCAACCTGACGCTGATCATCTGTCCAGCAATAAATTTCTTCTTTTCCTTTCTTAACAAGATAAAGAGGAGGTGTTGCAATATATATATAACCCTGCTCAATTAATTCTTTCATATGTCGGAAGAAGAAAGTCAGAATCAATGTAGTGATATGGCTGCCGTCAACATCGGCATCGGTCATGATGATGATTTTATGATAGCGTAACTTTTCAATGTTTAAAGCTCTTTCATCTTCGGGAGTTCCTTTGCTTACACCCATTGCGGTAAACATATTCCTGATCTCTTCATT
>JANOBN010000060.1:0-2785 GCA_031411675.1 Bacteroidota bacterium
GGTTTAGGGGATTTAGGAACTCCGGGTGCGCTGAATCCGGCCTGTGGAGTTATTGGAATTGATGAAACATCAGGCGTAAATCCATCTGTGGTTTATAACATTTTACAGCAACACTTAACTGTAAATTATGCTTCGGAAGTAAGTGTAACGATTTTAGATGCTAACGGAAGAATTGTTATCGATAACCTAAAGCTGAATGGTAATCATTCCGTTATTGATGTTTCTGCTCTGGAAAGCGGATTATATATATATCAGCTTTCATCCGGAAAAATAAATGCAACAGGGAAGTTTGTAAAATAATTCTAATTATCGTTTGATCACGTTAATCTGTCCCCAGGTCAGGTTTTCATCATTATAAACCTGCTCCGACATTTTTTTTGATTTATTGTATTTTTTAGCTGCAGGAATAGGTTTGGTCTTTTCGGTAATTAATTTATTGGTTGTAAAGATGCCTTCAATTAAAAGGTGAGAGTGTTCATTAGGGCTGAACAGATGTCTTTTGGTTAAGTTTACATCTGCCCCTGCCTGTATGTTTTTTGGATACCATTTGCCATTTATTTTCTGATACTCCAGCTTCTTTCGAATGAGTGGCCGCTCCACATGGATGCCCATTACAAATAAAACGGGTTGAACGATAGCTGGCAATGTAAGGTCTCCATTATAATCAATACTTACAATAGCATTTGATTCCAGATCAATATATATCTTGCCATTCAGCTTGGCATGATCCATTCTTCGCCTCGATTTAAAATCAATTACCATCAATTCTTTGTTTTCATAACTGCTGGAGGCAGCGAAAGAATAATCGTAATGTTTAAATTCGGTACTGTCTAAAAAGAGTTCTTTACCTCTTATTATATCCAGCTTTAATATTTCATCAGGACCACCCATTATTTCTTTAATATCAATTGCAATTCCGCCGGAAGTATCAGCTGTAGTGCCACTCTTTTTTTTCTTCTTCTTTTTCTTTTCTTCGGAATTCATAAATGCAATCTTTTTTTCATCAGCCATATTAAAAAGCAACAGCTGATGAGCATTTTTTGATGCTGTATCCTGATAATTGGGATAATAAGAATTAAACACCGCTTCTGTAAATCGAATAATATTATCGTTCTCCGTCATCTTTTCACGGTAATAGGCTTCTGTCTGAAATGGATTGGCCGGATAATTTGCTTTAATAGAATTCATCGCCAGCTTTATATAATAAGTAGGAGGCTCCGGCAATATCATTACTTCTTTTAACTCAAAGCTGTTAGGCTTTAATTTAATGTTTAATGGATTTGTGATATCAGACAAAGCAAAAATTTGCAAGGTATATCCAATAGAACTTATAGCAAGACTATCATCCGTTATATCTATGGGAATGTTAAAGTCAAAACTTCCATTTTCATTTGTTACTGTAGAAAGAAGGCTCTTTTTAAGTGAAACAGCAATATATGGCAATGCTTCGCCGGTGGTTGCATCGGCAATGCTCCCGGTAATTAACCGAAACGACTGACCCTGAGTTATAAAAGTGGAGCAAATCAAGAAAAACAGTAATGGTAATATGGATTTTACAAAGCGGGATTTTGATGCAGGCATAGTTTTTATGATGAATGCGACTAAAATAGTAAAGAAGAGATAAGGGATATCATTAGCAATGAATAAAAAGGCGGATAAAGATGACTTTTTTAGATTATTTACCGTTTACCGACTCTTTCTACCATTTACCGACGATAAACAGGGTATAGCCGTTTTGCGATTGCAGGATGCTGCAACCTGATTTACTTTTGCCTCATCAAATCAAACAAAAAAATGGAAGAGTTAAAAAATCAGGGAAACCCCGAACAAAATGAAATGTTTAAACGATGGGAAGACGACCATAGAAGAGGTCGGATATTTGCAGGATTGTTTATTGCCGGAGCCGGAGTGCTCTTTCTTGCAAGAGAAATGGGAGCAATGATTCCTGAATGGATATTTACCTGGCAGATGCTATTAATTACAATCGGACTGGTAAGTGGATTGAAGCATTCCTTCCGCAATCCGGGATGGTTAATTATGGTAGGAATAGGTTCTGCATTTATGGCAAAGGAGTTTTTGCCGCAGTATGATTTCTCTAATTATTTATGGCCCATATTAATAATTTTTGCCGGCCTTGTAATTATGCTTAAACCGCGCAGAAGATTTGGTCCTCATCACCGCAGATGGCGTAAAAATTTTGGCGAGCGTTTTGAAAACAGGTATGACCAACCTGCATCGGGTTCTTCAAATGAACATATAGAGGTGTCAGCAGTTTTTGGAGGTGTAAAAAAAAACATCATTTCCAAAGACTTTCGGGGAGGAGAGGTGAATGCCGTTTTCGGAGGTGCTGAAATCAATTTAATGCAGGCCGATTTTCAACAGAATATCGAAATGGAAGTAAACGCTGTTTTTGGAGGTGTACAATTAATTATCCCTCCACATTGGGAAGTAAAATCAGAAATGACAGCCGTACTGGGAGCAGTGGAAGATAAACGTCCGATACATACCAGTACTATATCCCAGGGTAAACTGCTGTTGTTAAAAGGAAATGCTGTTTTCGGCGGAATTGAAATTAAAAGCTATTAATCAAGCTTGTTTGGATATTGAAAAGCAAGAGGTATGATTTTTAAAATCTCTTTATGCAACAGCAACCAATTCCGGTTCATTTAGTCCAAAAATCGATAGCTTCATAGATTATGTTAATTTTATCCACTGCAATACAATGTCCATTCACCCATGGACATTTATTGTTTAATTCTTAATTCAACCCGTGATTAAAACCAAA
>JANOBN010000061.1:0-3428 GCA_031411675.1 Bacteroidota bacterium
CCTGTTTAAGGCTCTCTTTTTTAATAAACACATTTACGGTTTCCCTGTTCACCACAACCAGCTTATCAACATCGCTTGAACGAACCATGGTAGTAACAAACTCATTCCAGGTCACAGATTTAGGGCTTTTACCGAAATCGAAGAGGTAAATTGCTATTATAATAAAGCTCACCAGACCATAGACCCAGTAAAAATTGAAATTGAATTTTGGCGATTTAGGTTTCTGGAAATTGCCTTTCGAGTCCCTTTTTTCTTCGCTTTTTTGTTGATCTGACATATTTGTTTTTTAACGGAAGCAATGGCTGAGTCAAGTACTGTGCCACCCGCTTATCTATGATTTATAATGACAATACTGTCAATTTTTGCCGTCCGGTAACTGACGAACCTGCGCATCTGCCCATAACCGCTCAATTCCATAATAATCGCGGAATTCCTTTTGGAAGATATGAATTACCACATTTATATAATCCAAAAGTATCCACTGTGCATTCTCAGCGCCCTCCTTATACATTGGGCCTTCTCCGGTTTCCTTATGAATCACCTCCTCTACTGAACGTGCCAGCGCTTCTACCTGAGTAGTACTATCACCATGACATACAATAAACATGTCAGCGATAGATGTTTTCAACTCACGCAGGTCGAGGCAGGTAATTTCATGTCCTTTTTTCTCCTGAAGACCTTTGATAGCTAATTCAGTCAGTTCGTCAGTAGGATTAGTTATTTTAGCGGCCTTTAACGCCCTGGCCGTTTTTGCCATTATTTACTTGTTAAATTTGAAGTTCACAAAATTACGAAACCGTTTACATTTATCCGGTTCAATTATGAATAATTAATCCCTGCAATATACTACCCTGAATTACTGTTTAAGTATGTAAAATTCAGAGTTTTCAACCATTATATGTCCAATACAACACCTCCTGTTATATATCTTGAAGAAGTAGGGTCTACAAACGACTTTGCACAGGAATTGTTTCGAAACCATCAGATCGTTAATGGAACGTGTATTGCCGCTTCACATCAAACTAACGGAAAAGGTCAGAGGGGTAATAAGTGGTTTTCTGAAAGGGATCAAAACCTTACTTTCAGTGTCATTTTTCTCCCTGATACTTTACAGGTAAGCAGGCATTTTATGTTAAACATAATTTTTTCTCTTGCAGTAAAAGATTATTTATATGCTGCCGGAATTCTCCTTGCAACCGTTAAATGGCCAAATGATATTTATATAAACGGACATAAGATGGGCGGTATACTTATAGAAAATTCCATCAGAGGTGAGATGATATCCTCCGTAATTGCAGGTTTTGGGATTAATATCAATCAGGAAAATTTCGACAATACCATATTTCCAATCCCAACTTCCATTTCTCTTGAAACAGGCAAAAAAAGAATTGTCAAATCGGAACTGGAGAATTTATTACCATTTGTTTTTAAACGATTCCATCAGCTTGATTTGAATATGGATGATGAGTTAAGAGAGGAATATAAAGCATGCTTATATAAAATAAATGAGCCAGCCATTTTTACAAGTGGCTCAGAAGAATGGACAGGCACCATCAAAGATATTACTGCAGAAGGTAAACTGATAATTGAAATAATCAGTGGTAAGCGAATGGAATATAATTTTAAAGAAGTGCAATTAATGAGATAGAATACTATTGCGCATTAAGCAATGCTGCTTAGGTCCCTATATTTATTAACTAGTAAATTTAAAAAATTGGTGAGCGGTTTTTCTGCCATCATTTTGAGAAAAGGATTTAAATCCGCATCCAGAAACAAAGTCAGTCCGGTTTCATCACCTATCGGCTCCAAAGAACAAATCAAACTAAAATCAAATGGTACTTTTCCATGACTTTTCATGGTGATACTTTCAAAAGCTTTTTTTGATTCATAAATAAGTCCCAGTTTTGCCATACCTTTTATTGTAAAAGAACTGGTAAGACCATCGGTTGAAAAGCCTTCTACTTGTTCAGGCATCAGTTTTCCGATGTTATTAAAGTCACTGAGAAACGCAAATACCTCTTCCGGCTTCTTTCCAATTAATACTTTATTACTTTCTAATCTTGTCATAATTATTTTTCAGGGATTAAACGGATGGATTTTGTGGTTGCCATTGAGAAGGATTCAACCTCCACGATTTTAAGAGATCCACATCCTTACGAGTTATATATCCGGTTTCTACCGCCTGTTTAATCAGTGCATCATAAGAGCTTAGTGAATAAACAGGGCAATTTGCTTTTTTAAAATTTTCTGATGCAAGATCAAAACCATAGGTAAAAATAGAAACAAGACCTTTAACGATAACACCGTTTTCTCTCAGGTCGCGCACCACTTCCAGGCTACTTTTTCCGGTAGAGATGAGATCTTCAATGACAACTGCTGTTTGATGCTCTACTACCTCCCCTTCAATTTTATTCTGACGACCATGATCTTTGGGGGAAGATCTTACATAAACAAAAGGCAAACCCATAGCTTCAGCAACCAGTGCACCCTGAGCAATAGCAGCAGTAGCTACACCGGCAATCACATCAGGACGTCCAAATTTATTTTCAATAAGTTTTACTAATTCCTGCCTGATATAAGTACGGATACGTGGATAGGAAAGCGAAATCCTGTTATCACAATAGATGGGAGACTTCCATCCTGATGCCCATGTAAATGGTTGATCAGGCTGCAACTTAATAGCCTTAATTTGCAATAAGAATTCGGCTACTTTTGATGCGGTTTCATTTTGCATGTTATGCAAACGTAGTAAATTCCTTAGTATTCCGGCTATTCAAAAAATAATGTCAGCTTTATATGGTAAAAATATACACAAACGACCGCAGAATATTTATATGTGATAAAAATGAGGAGCATCCCATTGCTGACTTAATACTACTTCTGTCAGGCAATGAAAAAAAGGATGATTTACTTTCCTTAATACAGGCATTTGAAGAAAACAGCCTCGTAAATTCACTTGTGTTTCGCACTCCGTATGTTGAAAATACCTGGAAGAATTTCAGCAATATATATAAAGTAATGGAAGCTGCAGGTGGTATTATTTTCAATTCACAGGGGGAACTATTAATGATTTACCGAAATGACAAATGGGATCTTCCTAAGGGTAAAGTAGAATATGGGGAGACAATAGCAGCTGCGGCACTAAGAGAAGTAAATGAAGAATGTGGTATAGAAAAGCTGGAAATTATCAGGGAGGCAAAAACAACCTATCATACCTATCCTTACGGCGATCAACGTATTTTGAAAAGCACCTATTGGTTTATTATGCAATGCTATGACCCTGAAAATATTAAACCGCAACTAGAAGAAGGTATCACCGAATTAAAGTGGATACCAAAATCCAACCTGCCTTTTATTGCAAGTCAATCTTATTCTTCGATAATCAGTCTTCTTTTTGAAGAAAAAATAATTAATTGATTTTCAAGCAG
>JANOBN010000062.1:0-6885 GCA_031411675.1 Bacteroidota bacterium
TGGAACAATACATTCATGAAACAGGGAATTCAAACAGCCTGCCGGACAATTTTGTAAGTACGATTTTGCCTGACGAAAACGGTGTAATATGGGTTTCAAGCTTCGCCAATGGATTAATAAAAATGGATCCGTTAACACCTCTTTTCAAGACTGCAAATCCGGCAGTAATTAAAAAATCTGGTAATACTGGACACGGTTGGAGTTCAAACATCCGTGGTTTCCTGGAAACGAATGACGGGTACTGGATAGCAACAATGAATGGATTGTTCAGTTATTATACCCAAGCTGATCAGTACAGTAATCTTCAGCATCTCTGCCCTGAATTCTATTCTACCCGAGTTATGGTGTATGAAAAGAATCTTTCTAAAGGCTTGACTTTTGGTGCTCTTGCGAAAGATCATTCGGGTAATATCTGGATTGGCCCATGGTATGGTGAATTGGTTGTATATAATGATAAACTGCAGCGTTCATTTCCAATTAGGCCACAGACTTTAAAGGATCATGATGAAAGCGTATTCAGGAATCTCTTCTGCGACAAAAAAAACAGGATGTGGATTTCTACTCAGACCGCAGGCATTTGCATGGTGGATTGCAATACATTGAATCTTGAAAATATTAATGACAATAAATTTGCATACCATTTTCCTAATGCGAATGATTCTACTGCTATTCCGCAGGGAATTACTTTTGTTGTTTTTGAAGATGCTCAGGGTACTATTTGGGCCGGCTGCCAAAATGGATTATGTAAGTATAATGAACAGACAAAAAAGTGGAAACGATATTATACTATTCCAGGAAATGCAAACAGTATTCATAACAATGACATCAGGAGTTTTTGCCTTGATAAGAAAGGGAACCTGTGGATAGGAACAAACGGTGGCGGTTTGAATAGGTACAACAAGGAACAGGACAATTTCACCCATTTCACAAAAGCTAATGGATTGACTGATGATCGAATCTATACTTTGATTTGTGACAATAGCGGTATGTTATGGATGGGTACCAACTATGGTATGTGCAGGTTTAATCCAATTGATTATTCGTGTAAAAACTTTAGCGAGAAAGACGGCATTCAGAATTATGAATATAACACTGGCGCTGCCATAAAGTTAAAAGACGGAACACTGCTTATGGGCGGAATTACAGGATACAACATCATTGAGCCCGGCCAGATTGAAAACAAGAATGCAATCCCTCCGGTGGTAATTTCCTCCTTTAAAGTTTTTGACAGGGAAACACCTTTGGGTGACGGACATCTGTATCTGAACTATGATGAGAACCGCTTGTCCTTTGAATTTGCTGCATTAAGTTATAACAGCAATCAGAAAAACCGTTATGCTTACATGCTTGAAGGTGTTGACCATGACTGGATTTTCAGCGACACCCGAAGGTATGTAACTTATTCAAAGTTGGAACCGGGCACTTATACTTTCAAAGTGAAAGCATGCAACAGCGATGGTGTGTGGAATGAAACAGGAACACAGATGCAAATTACAATTACTCCTCCCTGGTGGAAGCAGTCCTGGTTTGTGATTTTATGTTTGGGAACTGGCGCTGCAATCATCTATTTAATTGTAAGGATGCAGCGCAACCGCAAGAAGCAGATGGAAGCGGTGAGAGCTCGCATTAGCCGTGATTTGCATGACGATATGGGCAGCACGCTTCAGAGCATTTCAGTAATGAGTGAAATTGCACGCATGAAATCTAAATCGAACAACATGCAGGAGTCAATGCCTTTCATCGAAAAAATCGGAAGCGCTTCTCGAGATATGGTGGAAAAAATGAATGACATTGTATGGGCAGTCAACCCACAGAACGACAATTTCGAGAACATCATACTTCATATGCGTGCATTTGGAGGGGAGCTGTTAGCAGGAAAAGATATTGCTCTGCATTTCAAAACAGATAGTGGTTTAAATAACGTCAAGCTTACAATGGAAAAGCGAAAGTCATTTTTTCTGGTTTACAAAGAAACGATGAACAATGCCTACAAATATTCCGGTGCAAAAAATGTGAAGGTTGAAATCTCGAAAACCAATAATACATTAAAATTAGTGGTTGAAGATGATGGTGTAGGATTCAACATCAACGAAGACCGTTTAAAAACAGGAGGCAATGGATTAAAAAACATGAACACAAGAGCCGCTGAACTGAACGGTACTATTTCAATTACTTCTGCACCGGGACAAGGAACAACGATTAGCTTAACAGTAAATTTGAAATAACGTGAATTCAGAGAATCCTGAAGGGATTTCACGTTTATAGAAAAACAGCACCCCCACCAATTGATGCCGAAGGCATCATACAATTACAACAAAATTTAAATCCATGCCAGGAACCTATTCACAAATTTACATTCAAACAATATTCGCTGTAAAAGGCCGGGAAAGTTTAATCGCACAAGATTGGGAAGAAAGGTTATATAAATACATTACAGGAATTATTCAGAAAAAAGAACAAAAAATGCTAGCTATAAACGGTATGCCCGATCATATTCATTTTTTTATAGGTATGCGCCCTTCCTGCAATCTTTCTGATTTGGTAAGGGAGATAAAAAAATCATCGAATGATTTTATTAAAGAAAACAAACTTTCCAGATTTCCCTTTGCATGGCAGGAAGGATACGGAGCATTTTCATACAGTCATTCACAATTGGATAATGTGATTGCATGCATTATGAACCAAAAGGAACATCATAGAAAAAAAACATTTAAAGAAGAATACAACGAATTTCTTAAAAAATTTAATGTGCAATACGAAGAAAAATATTTGTTTGATTGGATTGAATAGCCGGTATCGTGTTGAGTTGTTCGATGCCTTCAGCATCGGGGCTTTTATCTTATGTATTTCTATAATCGTGAAATCCTTTCAGGATTTGAATTGTCTTGAATCTGAAGTATTTCTACAAACATGAAATCCTTTCATAATTTGAACTCAGTTGAAAATAGAGGGAGGACTACTCAAAGTAGGTAGTATCCTCACCATAAAGTACCTTACTTTTACACCAACCAGATATACTATGAATATCAAAGTCGCAATTTTTGAAGATAATACGCTGTTGCGCGACAGCCTGTTCCAGCTTATCAATGGCAGTGAAGGTTTTATATGCACCGGTGCATTTCCTGATTGTTCTGACCTGATGCGAAAAGTTGATTCTGCAGACCCCGATGTAATCCTCATGGATATTGACCTGCCCGGTGGAATGAACGGCATTGAGGCAGTGGGAAAAATCAACCAAACGCATCCCGGAATTATGATCATCATGCAAACAGTTTTCAATGATAATGAAAGAATATTTCAGTCTATTACTGCCGGTGCATCAGGTTATCTTTTAAAAAACACTTCTCCTGCGCGCATCCTTGAATCCATACATGAAGCAGCAACAGGCGGAGCGCCCATGACTCCAAGCATTGCGCATAAAATCCTCGAAGTTTTCCGTAGTAAAAAACCTGCCTTACCGGCTAATGACCAATCACAGCTCAACGACAGGCAGCAGGAAATTCTCGATTGTATTTTTAATGGTATGAGCTATAAGTTAATTGCCGAAAAACTTTTCATATCGATTGACACCGTGCGCTATCATGTCAAAAACATTTATGAAATCCTGCATGTTCATTCGCGTGATGAACTAATTTTAAAAAGCAAGGGAAAATCTCTTTTGAGCTTTTAAGAGCCTGTTTAAATTTCTCAGCATTGGCATTCAGTAAAGGCATCGACCCAAGTGGAGAAATATATGTATGCCGAGGGTATCCCTTCTGGCTAGTTAGCTTGCTCCTTATAAAGCGGCCATCCTATCTGAATAGAACATAAATCCTGAAAATCATTTAATCCGGCCTGATCCGATCTATCTGGATTAATCACCTGTGCCGTTTATTTGGGTAGGTTTAGATACCCACCATAAAAACTACCTATTTCATGTAGTGAGAGCAACTTTGGTTAATTATACTTTTATCGAAATATTTCATGAACGATTTGCAAATTATTTGACAGAATCCGATTGACAGAAATTATTTTTTTTAAACAATTTTTAAAATAAATTAAAATGAAAAAACAACTATCAAAAAAGCTTGGCGCCTGCCTGTCTTTTGGCATGGCATTCATCGTTACAGCAATGCTGTTTTCCGCAAGTGCAAATGCACAAATTATTTACACAGATATAATTCCGGATACAACATTTAATGTCAGTATTTATAATCTAGATTTGAACAACGACGGGATTGACGATTTCAAGTTTGGAGGCGGTATTAATGCATGTCCACCCATTTTTAGTCCTCTACAAGGTGTGAAAAGTAGTGTTTATATTTCTGTTTTAAACGGTAATACTGTAGCAAGTTCAACATATCCTCTTGCCATGAATTTAAATGACATCATCTCATCAGGACTTACATGGTTTACTGGAAGTTTGCGCACTGTAAACACTGGAGTTTGCACCAACTATGGTGGTAGTACTTATGGAAATTGGACAGGCTTAACAGACAATTATCTGGGACTAAAATTAATTGTAGGACCCGACACCTATTATGGTTGGCTTCGAATGCAAGTCTATGTATCTCAAACTCAGGCAAAAGGAATAATAAAAGAGTACGCTTACAACACCATGCCCAACCAACCCATTCTTGCCGGACAAACAACAACCACAGGCATAGCTGAAAATTCATTTGCTTCATCAATAAATCTTTTTCCCAATCCTGCCGAAAACCATCTCACCATTGCTTTGGGTAGCAATACCAAAAAAGTGGAAATAACTATTGCAGACATTACCGGAAAAGTAATATAAACAACAACGGTAAGTGATCCTGATGGCTATCGGGAACAAAAGATAGAAGTAAACGCGAAAGATTTTGCAGAGGGAATTTATTTTGTGCAAATTCAAACAGCAGGTTTTATTGGAAAGAAAAAATTGGTCATTGTAAAATAAAATTAAGACACACTTTAAAAAATTAACAAAAATGAAAAAACAACTACTAAAAAAAATTTATGCTTTCATCGTCATGATAGCTATCGGGATGATGTTTTCCGTTAATGCCAGCGCGCAGATAGTTTATACGGATGTGGTTCCGAATAAGGTTCTTAGCTGCGACTTTAACAACCCTTGTTCGCCGGATTATTCACTTGACTTGAATAATGACGGCATCACTGATTTTGTCTTGTCAGCAAGAAAAAAGTTTGTTGGTTGCGGAGTTTGTGGTTCGTTAGTTTATGCTATGGCCAATGGAGATTCGGCAGTGATAAGTTCCACTTCTACTAGTTGGATTGCAGACCAGGTGGGAGGTTATGCTTTAAACACCCTGATTGATTCATCTTTGGGTTGGACTAATGCTACCCATACTTTGGTTACTAAGCAGGTGGATTGTGTTTCTTGCGCCCCTTCACCCGGTAGTCATCTTGTTTATTCACCTGCAAGTGGCCCCTGGCTTAATACTTCCGGGAAGTACGTCGCTTTAAAAGTACAAGTGGGAACTAATTTTTATTATGGTTGGATTAGACTTGGAGTAGCGATTGGCTCCAGTACAGTTTCATTTACGATAATGGAATACGCTTACAATTCCCTTTCCGGCCAATCTCTCCTTTCCGGACAAACAACTACTACAGGAATAATTGAAAATTCTTTTGCTTCCTCCATAAATCTTTTTCCAAATCCTGCCGAAAACCACCTCACTATTGCTTTGGGTAGCACTATCAAAAAAGTGGAAGTAAGTATTGCAGACATTACCGGAAAAGTAATATATACAACCATAGCAACAGATACAAAAAAGGTTGAAGTGAATACAGCGGATTTTGCAAAGGGAATTTATGTAGTGCAAATTCAAACAGCAGATTTTATTATAACGAAAAAATTGGTCATCGAAAAATAAATTCAATTCATCCCGATAGCTATCGGGACTAAAAAATAAATCAAATGAAAACACAACTATTAAAAAAACTTTCTGCTTTCATCGTTACAGCAATGCTATTTTCTGTAAGTGCAAATGCACAGATTATTTACACGGATGTAGTTCCTGATTCATCAACAGCTGTCAGTGCCAGCTCTGGCCAAACAATTACTGAATATTATGATCTCGATTTAAATAATGACGCTACTATTGATTTCAAAATAAAAGCCTTCGCCTTTAAACAACTACCTTCTTCACTGGCATGCAATGTAACGGCCGCTCCATTAAATGGCAATGCTATAAAAGATACTTTGTCTAATTCCGAAACTGTTACAATTCCCTTAGAAGCGAATGCCGTAATTGACAGTAACCTTTTAGTAGATCAATCTTGGCAAACATCGGGATCGCAAAAATTGCGAGCACACAGTACCGCTTCGATTTATCCCGGGCTATGGGTTGTTAACTCAGATAATTATTTAGGATTAAGATTATTACAAGCAGGTCAAACTTACTATGGATGGGTAAGATTATGGGTTAATGTACCATCAGGTGGCCCGGGTAGTTTTGCTGCATTTGTTATAAGGGATTACGCATACAACTCTATCCCCGATCAACCAATCCTTGCCGGTGAAGGACAACCAACCACCGGAGGAATATTAGAAAATTCTTCTGAATCATCAATTACTATTTTTCCCAATCCAGCCAATACCCATTTCACCATCGATTTTGGTAGCAGCAACAAAAAAGCTGAAGTTACCATCACCGACATTACAGGAAAAATAATTTACTCATCCATTGCAGAAGTAACACAAAAAATAGAAGTAAGCACGCATGATATTTTACCCGGAATTTATATAGTGCAAATTCAAACAACAGATTTTATTACAACGAAAAAACTTATCATAAAAAAATAAAGTTAGTGTGTAATTGAACAATGCAAATTCATACTAACAGTCGGTATTCACATATCGATAAGAAAATGCTAATTCATTTTTTTACACACTAATTTTTA
>JANOBN010000063.1:0-3311 GCA_031411675.1 Bacteroidota bacterium
ACCCTGATTCCGCTCCCGCAAATTCAACAGGAAGAAGGGCTTTGGTGTTCTCATCAATAATTCCAATCCATGCCATTCTGAACTTTCCAATGTCAACAGCAACCTTGCACACATCTTTGAAGAGAACCCTTTCATCATGTGAATGAATAATTCTCTGATCCAGTACATTGTTAAATAAATAAAGTCTGCTGATTCTTTCAAACTTCTGTTCTGCATTAATTCTCTCCGAGACATCTCTTAGATTAACAATAATACCATTAATAAAAGGGTCATCGAGTTTATTAGTTAAAACACCTTCCATAAATAAATAATGACCCAGCTTATGTTTTACTCTTAGTGTAAGAGGAATATTTACATCCGGATTAATCAAAGCTTCCGACATTTTGGTTCGTACCAGATTGATATCGTCAGGGTGTATATAATCTATGCTGCTGACCAGGTCATATTCCTCATTGGTCCAACCGGTAATGCGGGCAGAAGATGGGCTACGATAAAATGCTATGAAATCCCTATTAATTAATGATATAATTCCTTCATTGTTCTCCACCAGTGAACGAAACTTTCTTTCATTTTGTGCTCTTATGTCATTAGCATTTTTACTTTCAGAAATATCAACAAAACTTATTACAATTTCGGAAATTTGATTCTGATCGTTAAAAACCGGAAAGCCGTTTACCAGACACCATGTAATAGTACCTGACTCAATTTGATGAATTCCAAGTACTATACCTTTTATCGGACGCCTCTCTTTCAGAATTTTATTTACCGGATAATCAGGTAATGATAAAACCCTTTTCTTATCATCAACAAAATGCCAGAATTTATCATTTGCTTTTAGTCCTTTAATTTGATCGTGATCTAACCCGAGTAATTCTGCAGCCTTTGGGTTACATGATATTACAGAAGAATCACCGGCATGAATTACAATTCCGGCATCCAGGATCTCGAAAAGGCCCTGATACATTTCCTTATTAATTGCAACATCAGATTTTGTTTCACTTTTATCAGCAAGCTTTTCTTTTAAATCTTCATTTTCAGTTAAAAGCTGCTGGTAGGTTAAATTTTCAGTATCCATTGGTATCAGGTTAAGTTTTGTTGAAAGAAAGTCATTTAAATATGTACGCTTTCACTACTTTTATATTCAAGAAGGATATTCTAACTCAAATATACATGATAAAAGAATCTGAACTTCAGCTAAAATCATTTAAATCCTAACTATTATTTAGAACCACTTTAAGCTTAAAAATGCTGAATCATGCAGGCAATTATTGATAAAGTCTTTACCCCCTCCTTCACCCTATAATTACTTCGGTCTGGCTTTAAAGTATATCATTCTATAACTCAAATATGCTCTGAGAAAAGTGGCTAAATGCTAACAGATTCATCTTTTGCATTAAGGGCAATTTCTATTAACAAGTTGTCACTCTGCATCCTTTACCTTTAATTCCTTTAACAAATAGCTATATGCCTTGCCCAAAACAATGCTATATGCCTTGCCTTCAAAAAGCTGAGATTTATTACTTTGCTTATCAGTTAGCATTAATTTAAAAACCTCATCGTCACCCATATTTAGTGTCATGGAGTATTTCATTAATAATATTTTCAGTTTTGTACTGTTTCGCATCAGGATGCCTTATCTGTAGTTACTATGTAGATAGTTAGTTTGGCATAAACAGTTTTCAATCATTTTTCTGCCAGAGTATTGAAACAATAATTTCATTCCTCCGGCCAATTAACTGGTAAGGAGGATTATAACCCAGATACCTGAAATGTCCAATCGAGGAAATACCTTTTTCTTTCAAAATATTTTGCAACTTATTAGTATACAATTTCAAATCATTATCAGATGCAAAACCTGAAAAACGAATAGCCGCAACATATTCCTCTTTGGTCTTTTGTATAACTATTCCGGGATCATTCGGTTTAGGTAAGTTTGTTTCATTAAAATCGGAAGGCATTACAAAGCTCATGGTTGACCCGGAATCATTTATATCCATATGGACAGGAGCTGTCATGGAAATACTTACTTTCTCCTGATTACCTCCAAATATATAGCCTGCCAACTTCCGAAAGCCGGGTCCTGATAATTCCTTATATGTTTTTGCAGAAGAGCTTATTGTTGCAATAGTAGCAGAAGGATAGAATCGTACTTCAAAATCTCCCTCTTTCAAAATAACGTTGTACTTCTGCTCTTCTGTTTTGTTGGATGACATAATTGTATATGATTGCAATAAAATAAATAAGGTGACTAGTATTATTATAACAATTATTACTATTTTCATTTTTGTTTATATTTTTTATTTATATCCATATCAATATCACCGGAATTAATTCCGGTGATATTGATATGGATATTATTATGCTACCTTTACTCTCGCCCAGGCATCGCTTACTGACTCCCTGGATGCCTGCCATCCCAAAGGTAGGTCAAATAAGTCGTTTAAAGTTGGGTCTTTTTCAATAATTTCCTGAAGTGAGACGACTATAGCATCCTTCATTTTAAAATTATCTCTGCTGAAGAACTGCCAGGTTCCATCATCTTTATTATGATTTACAAACAGGACAGGTTGATTCTCAATTATCACCTGCTTTATTGTTAAAACAGATGTGGTGCGCTTATCTTTAAATTTAAATTCCGGTTTGCTCATTTAAGGCTGCTTTTCCCCCCTTTAAAACAATTCAATAGTACTTCGCTGCTAAGATAGCACCTTTAAACACTATCCGTTAATATTGAGCAGATAGTCTATATATATTTTACCTCTGCTCTCTGCAAAATAATCAAGGATGAGCATTATGCCGGACTGCATCATAAGGCCCAGACCAATACCCTTTAGTATAGATAAAGGCTGAAAATAAAAATATAAAAATACGCCTATCAGTAATATCACAATTTCCACCCATCGATAAATAATGAAGTTCTTCATTACCACTTTCATTCGTGGTATTTCCTCTGATTTAATTTTAGAAGGTTCGTTACAAACAAGATTATTTACCCGAATAATATCCTTAGGGCTTCTAAAATATACGGAGCTTCCAACAACTAATTGTATCAGCGCAATTAAAATCAAAGCATAGGATAAACCATTATAAAAGGGTTGTCTAACTTTCCATAAAAAATAGGCTGACAGAATTATTGCAATAACGCCAACAACAACAAATAAAACACTTTCATTTTTTTCCGCAATAAAATACTTGTTAACCTGATTCATTACATAGATTATCTAACTGCAATATTAATCTATTTTTATTTCCCGTTCCTTTGGAGTTAGGCCATTTGAAAATGGCCTCATTTCCTCATCTTCAAATTTTCA
>JANOBN010000064.1:0-4784 GCA_031411675.1 Bacteroidota bacterium
TTTATTGAAGGCTATTACATGGGCGGAGGGTTAATGCAACCCGTTTTATTTAATACAGGATTGAGTTTAAATGATACCGATTGTGATTCTATCATCGTGGAGTTGTATGATCAGTTTTCAAATACCATTTTATTTTCTGATACTGTTTTGTTAAATACTAATGGGTTGGCTTCTGTGCAATACCCCAATTCTCTTTATGGCGGAAGCTATTTTATTGTTGTTCATGTCAGAAACGCTATCGAAACATGGAGTAAGTTGCCTGTTACTTTTAATAACGTGCCGGTTTATTTTGATTTTAGTTCACAATAGAAAGCAGTATAAACAGCGTCGTTGCGAGCATTCTTCATGAGAAGCAATCTTACCATAGCAACAGATTGCTTTGTACCTGTCAATAACTGAAAAAGAACCTGAAATTTCTCTCTCCCCTTTTTTATGTGGGTTGAGTTTGCAATGCAGGGCTCTTCTCTAGAGGGTCGGTATCCCGGTAGGGAGGTAAGTATGCCCCGGAATGAGGGGGTAAGTAAGATCCGGAATATACAAGGTGGAGATCCATTTTATTTATTAATCCATTAATCCTTCAAAACTTTGTGATAATTATGTAACATCATTCATTAAAATGATCAACAAATTTGCTTCGTTACAATTCAGTAACAAAAATTTCATAAACTAATATGGATGAGATGCAAATAAATAAAAACAATCCAGCTGACGAAAGTATGGAAAGCGAAAAGTCGAATCAAGATTACAATAAGCAAAAACCGGAACTGGGTAATTCTAATGTGGATGAAAATTACGATGAAGATGTTGATTCAGAATCTAGCGTAAAGAATAGCCTTGTAAACGGTGATTTCAAGCGGCGCACGAGAATAATAAACAACGAAGAGAATGAAAGGAATGTTGAAGATGAAGATGGAGATATTGATCATGATGAGGAAGCGAAGGAGCGACCAATTAGAACGACTGATGAAAATGGGAGTATTAGCAAAGAGGAAAGTTTCGGTATATAGGAAAAACAATTAAGTCAACTTAAAGTGGAAACATTAAGTTAAAATTCACCTTTATATAAATTAAAATATGCAAAAACGAAATACAGTAATTTTAACCATTGGGTTGCTGTGTGCAACATTTATAAGTTCCTGTTCAGCTATAGCCGGCATATTCAAAGCAGGAATGGGTTTCGGAATATTTATCGTAATAGCATTGTTAGTGATAGGTGTTGTTATAGCAGTAAGATCAGGGAAAAGCAAATGATAATTAAACAATGTTAAAATTTAAAACAGACCAAAATATGAAGAAGAATTCTAAAACACAATCTCAAAACGGGAATCAAAATATGTCAAAATCTAATAATGAGCCAATAGCATCTTCACTACTAATGAAATTATTTGAAGATGAATTAAAAGATATCTACTGGGCGGAGAAAGCATTAACAAAGGCTATCCCTAAGATGATTAAAAAGGCTTCTGATACTGATTTAATTGAGGCCCTTACTGCTCATCTGAAAGAAACCAATAATCATGTTGAACGTTTATTAGAGGTGTTTGAGGGAATTGAGAAAAAGGCGGTAGCAAAAAAGTGTGAAGCAATGGAAGGGCTTATACTGGAAGCAGCTGAAATAATGGAATCATGTGAAGTAGGTGCTATGTGCGATGCGGGTATAATTTCTGCTGCACAAAAGGTGGAACATTATGAAATTGCAACTTACGGGACTCTTAAACAATTTGCAAAAACATTAGGTTTAACCATGGCTGTGAAACTACTGGATGCCACACTAGAGGAAGAAAAAAATGCTGACATAAAATTATCAGAGGTTGCAACCAATGCAATCAACATTGAAGCATTGGAAGCCACTGCATAAATTGAAAATATGAATAATATATTCCGGGGACTCATTGCAGGTTATGGGGCAAAAAAATTGGGTGGGGGCTGTTTAAGTACTGTCGTTTTTTTTATAATTATTTGGATGATGTTAGGTCATTGTAATTGATGTTAAAAACAACGTTAAAAGGAAGACTTCATTACACATTTAAAACATGAAAAAATTAATTTTATTAGTAAGCACAGTTATTATCACTACCAGTTCGTTTGCGCAGACTGATTCGATAGGTAAAGGAGGTTATTCGACTGATACCATCCGGGCCAATGAAAGGTTGGATAAGGTGCATGATCAGGATGTAAATAAATTCATGGGTGATGAGATGTTAAATAATAAAATGCCAAATAAGCAAAATCAGATTGATCAACATATTAATGAGAACGGAGCCCCCATCCCGTCCAATCCTGATTCTTTAAGTACTCAGAAGACGGGACATGATGACTGGACTGGCAAAAAGACTGGATCATGCAAAATCGAAAAGACCAGCAAATAAAGAAGGGGAAAATGATGGCAATGTAAAAGGGCACTATTACGCAGAATGGGTAAAAATTATGCGCAATGGTTGCTATAGAACGAAGCGAGGTAGAAAAATATTACTGCTTAACGGAGAACATATTGATTTTACACGAAAGATACCTCCAGGATGAAAGGACGAATTCCAGGTCTCTTTAGAAGCTTTATTTATATAAAATATTATCTTTATATTTGATACCCCGTTGCTTGCGACGGGGTAATTTGCTTTTGAAAAAACACATAAATAAATGGCAAAGTCCTTCTATCCCACTTTTTTGATCTCTCTGCTGTTAACATGTTCTTTTTTTTCATCAGTAAGCGCACAAAGCCAGACAACACAACAGCAAATAAAAATAGAGTCAAAATCAGTTGTAAACGGTCAACCCAAACTTGTAAAAACACAAGGCTCAAAAGTTGGGGATGAAGTTTATTGTGCATTGCAGGATAAAGCAAATAATCTTTGGTTTGGCACAACCGGGGAAGGAGCATATCGTTACGATGGAAAATTATTTACACAGTTCACCATTAAGGATGGACTGACCAGCAATTGTATCTGGTCAATTTTAGAAGACAAGGCAGGCAATATTTGGTTTGGAACGGATAACGGTATTTGCCGTTATGATGGAAATAAAATAATGAGTATTCCAATCATGGTTACTTATACAAGTTATATATATCCTGACCATTCCGTTACTAATTATTCGTATAATAAAAAGGCGGTGTGGAGTATGATGCAGGACAAAAACGGAAAAATCTGGTTCGGCACCGGTGAAGAAGTTTATTGCTATGATGGAAAAATATTTACCCGCTTTTTAGACAACGCAAACATCATCAATAAAGATAATTTGCGACTTAAAATGGTCGATTGTATACATGAAGATAAGAAAGGAATCATTTGGTTCGCTTCCGGGATGCCGCCCGGAATGGAAGGCGTTTGTCGGTACAATGGCAAATCAATTACGAGCGATAAACCGAATGGAGATGGTTGGATTCGTTACATCGTAGAAGATAAAACCGGGAATATTTGGTTTGCCGGAAGAAACAAAGGTAATTTCACGTATGATGGAAAAACATTTACTAATTTTACTAAGAAAGCCGGAATAGGTAATGCTATTTTAGCAGATCAAAAAGGCAATATCTGGTTCGCAGGGGAAGAGAAAGATAATCTTGAAAGTGTTGACGGTATTTGGTGTTACGATGGAAATGTATTTAAAAATTTTACAACGAAGGACGGGTTGGGGAAATATTTTGTTTGGTGTATGATAGAGGACAGAAATGGCAACATTTGGATAGGCACAAGAAATACAGGCTTATACTGCTACGATGGAAAGGCGTTTACGTGTTTTTCGGAATAGAGAATATAGCTGATCGATTGACCGGGAATAGCTATATATTATAATTATCAAATTGAAATAGTTAAAAAAGCAAAAGCTAATTTTATACCATGAAAAAAACAATTCTTGCATTCATGATGCTCATTTGCATCACTCTGCCTTTCGCCGCATCTGCTCAGGTCTCTACTGACAGTTTACTTCTTGAGATGTCTTTTGATGGTAATGCAAACGACATTAGCGGGAATAACAACAACGGAATTATTCATAATGTGGTGCTCGATACCAATCGTTTTGGAGAACCCGGTAAAGCCTATCGTTTTAATGGAATAGATAGTTACATAGAAATACCGGCAAGTCCATCACTTAACCGGATACAATCTGCCAATGTGATTAGCATCAGTGCATGGGTAAATATTTTTCAGTGGTGGAATAATCAGAATGTTTTTTCCATTTTTGAACGATATAATCCAACAACAGATGCCGGTTGGTTATTTGAAGCAAACTGGGTGGGAGGAGGATTGCTTTTCCTTGCAGATGAAACAATAGCCACTAATTGGGTGGGAGCTAATTATACCTGGAACTTTCACGAATGGCATTATCTGGCTCTTACTTACGATCATGCTCAGGGAATTGCCAAATTTTATGTGGATAGTGTACAAGTGGGTAACGTATCTTACTCCGCTTCTATTTTTGCAGCAGACACTACAGCTCCTTTTGTTATAGGCCGAAGCCTGGCAGGTCCCGATGAATACAGTGATGGATTAATTGATGATTATAAAATATATAACAGGGTTTTAACTCCGGCAGAAATCGGCAATATCTTTACAACGGGACTGCAAAAAAATTTATCAGATGCTGATTTTTCAATTTACCCTAACCCTGCAATTGATAACATTACTGTTCATTATGATCTGCAAAATAAAGAAGGAGTGTTGTTAATTTTTAATACAATGGGCGAACTGGTATCAAGAAATGATTTACCGGCTAACAGCAATGGAACAACTATTGATGTCAGGACTTTTACTAAAGGCATGTATGCTGCCAGAATAATAAGTGACGGA
>JANOBN010000065.1:0-1843 GCA_031411675.1 Bacteroidota bacterium
GAAAATAATCTTTCATCCACATATCATGGTTACCTACAAAAAAATGGATAGGTATACCCGCATCAGTGATTTCTGCCATTTTCCCCAGAATACGTACATAACCTTTTGGCACTACTTTTTTATATTCGTACCAAAAATCAAACAGGTCACCTACAATAAATATAACGCCGGCATCATGTTTTATTATATCAAGAAAAGCTACAATTTTTTTTTCACGTGCAAGGCTATTTGCAGCATCTGGCGCACCCAAATGAAAGTCCGATAAGAAATATATTTTTTTTTGTAGCGCCATTAAAAACTAGGCTTGTTTTTTTTGCTGGAGGTAAATTACTAAATCTCCCGTTTCGATCTTAGTAAGATCCGCTACACTTCTGTTGTACCAATAAATCCAAGCAGTATGGGTTTTGTCATTCTGCAAAACTTCTACCAGTTCCCTTTTGTAAAGAGGCTCTTCACCAGGAAGTACATGTATGCCTTCGTAATCGTCCAATTGTTCAAACGCCCAAGAAAATTCCTCCGTATTATTTAATTTGTAGAGTTCTCCCACCAAAGAATGGTCGCCCATTGTAGGAACAGCTACGGGGTTATTGTCTTTTTCATAAAAAGTACCCTTTACTTTTCCTTCGCCAGCAAAACTAAAATATTGGGCAAGGTATTCAAAAGCAGGATTTTTAAAACCGCTGCGTAAAGAACCATAAACAAACAGGTAAGGTGAAGTCGTCGTGTTCATACAATAAAATTTATTTTATGTTTTCTACCAAAAAACAATATACTTCTTTTGGACCATGTACACCCGTTACCAATGTTTTTTCTATGTCTGCGGTTCTACTTGGTCCGCTAGCAAAGCTAACAAAAGAGGGAAAAGAATCCACGTATTTTTCTTTGAGTCCCAAAAGAGCATCTTTTACATCGTATACAACCTGGTTTGTGTAGGCTACACAAACGTGAATGGGTGCATATACACTTGTAGTGCGACCACTCTCTTGTGCAGCACTTAAAACCATGGTGCCCGTTCGAGCCACCAAAGTTTCACAACCAGTTATAGAGACTTCGCAAGAAGGCAAATCATTGTATGTATCAATTGATATGCTGTTTAGTATATTGTTTAATTTACTTTCTCTGCAATAAACCTTGGTCCAAGCTTTTTCTGCAATCAAGTTTTGCAGTTGAGTTTTCAAATCAGCTTCATTTGCACAAAAACTAAATTTGCCTTGCAATTTTGTAAATTCTTCGGCAAAAATTACCAATGGGTCTTCGTTGTTTTCCACAAAGACAGAACTATTGCCTTCACTCTGAGGAAAAGGCAAAGGCACTGGATTACTCAGTGCCTCCCGTATGCGTTTCAGCATATTTTCTTTAGCCGGTGATGTTGCCATTATTTAAATAGATGGAGGATTTATTAATTCTTCTGCAATAGAAGTAGAGGGTTCCGAAGCAATAACAGGAGGCGTTTCTATATCCAATAATTTCTTTTCTTCAAATGGCCTTTTACCTATTAAATTCTCTAAATCAGATTTGAATAAAACTTCTTTTATCAATAGTTCTTTGGCAAGTTTTTCCACATCGCCTCTTTTTTCTTCAAGCAAAGCTTTTGTTTTTACATAAGCTTCTTCAATCAATTTTCTCACTTCTGCATCAATCATTTTGCCCGTTTCTTCACTAAAAGGTTTTGTAAAAGTATTTTCTTGAGATGGGTCGTAATAACTTATATTACCCACTTTATCATTCATACCATATACCGTAACCATACTGTAGGCTATTTTGGTTATTTGTTGTAAGTCATTGCTTGCGCCGGTACTTATTTTACCAAAGAAAATATCTTCTGCAGCACGACCTCCAAGGG